>CAXIBZ010000019.1:0-12478 GCA_964022105.1 uncultured Methylophilaceae bacterium | reverse complement strand
AGTGTGTCCTAGATTAGTGCATTGCCTTGGCACGATGAGTGCTGAGGCAATTGCAAATTAAGTAAGATTTGAAATTATCTCCAGTATGGCTTACATCTGCTTGTTTGGGCATGAATAGTGCAACTAAAGAACAAGCGGATGCGATAGCCGACTATTTAGGCTTAAATGAAGAGATTGCAACAGCATTGCAGGCTTATCCAACTAAGGAGTGGGATAAAACAGTACCACAAGATCCACTTATTTATCGTTTATACGAAATTATTGGCGTATACGGACCAACGCTGAAAGAGGTAATCCAAGAGAAATTTGGCGATGGCATTATGAGTGCGATTGATTTTTCAATGGAAGTTGGGAAAGAGGAAAACCCTAAGGGTGACCGTGTGGTCGTCACAATGAATGGTAAGTTTTTACCATATAAATCTTGGTAAATAATCATGATAGTGATAGCGTCTGATTAATTGATCAGGCGCTTTTTTCTATTACGCAGAATTGTTTAAACAGAGTCGATGACAAAAAAAATAACTATTGAAATTGTCCAGTTGTCGGATAAAGGGCACAAAGACATCAATCAAGATTTTTATGCTGCTAGCATTCCTGAGGAACCATTATTGAGTGCGAAAGGTGTTTCTATTGCGATTGCAGATGGTATCAGTAGTAGCTCTGTTAGTCAGGAAGCAAGTGAAGCGGCGGTAAAAGGATTTTTGGCAGACTATACATGTACGCCAGAAATGTGGTCTGTCAAAACGGCGGCTACGCGTGTCCTTATCGCAATCAATTCATGGTTGTATACACAAACATATCAAAATCAGGTAAGTCGTTTTGACAAAGATAAAGGCTATGTTTGTACATTTAGCGCGCTCATATTCAAATCGACAACCGCACATATTCTGCATATTGGAGATACAAGGATTTATCGCGTACATAAAAATGCCCTAGAACAGCTGACCAAAGATCATCGCGTATGGCTATCTGAAGATAAGAGTTATTTGAGCAGAGGCTTAGGTATTGATGAGCATGTGGAAATTGATTATCAAGCTGTCAATGTGACGCGGGGTGATATATTTTTACTGGCAACCGATGGTATTTATGAATATGCAAGTGAGCGGTTTATTACTGATACGATTCAAGCTAACCAGAACAACTTGCAATATGCTGCACAGCTTATTTTGGATCAGGCATTAATAAACGGCAGCACAGATAATCTAACCATTCAATTGGCGCGGGTGAATGATTTACCAGAGCAGAATGTAGAAGAGTTATATCAACAACTTACAGAACTACCATTTCCGCCTCAGTTAGAGCCAAGAATGGTATTTGATGGTTTTGAAATCATACGCGAGATTCATGCTTCAAGCCGAAGTCATGTTTATTTAGCGAAAGATTTAGAAACGCAAACACAGGTGGTTTTGAAAACACCATCTGTTGATTTACGAGACAATCCAGCTTATTTAGAACGTTTTTTGCTAGAGGAGTGGATTGCCAAACGCATCAATAGTGCACACGTCATGAAGCCTTGCATTCAACATCGACAACGCCAATATCTCTATGTTGCTATGGAGTATATTGAAGGAAAAACCTTAGCACAATGGATGCATGATAATCCACAAGCAGAACTGCAAGCCCTCAGGGGTATTGTTGAACAAATTGCTAAAGGTTTAAGAGCCTTTCACCGTTTGGAAATGATACATCAAGACTTGAGGCCAGCAAATGTGATGATAGACGATATAGGCACAGTCAAGATTATTGATTTTGGCGCCACACGCGTTGCTGGGTTAACAGAAATTACATCACCGATCACACAAGATCCTATTTTAGGAACAGCACAATATAGCGCACCTGAATATTTCTTAGGGGAAGAGGGGACAACGCGTTCAGATTTGTATTCATTAGGGGTGATTGCCTATGAAATGCTTACGGGTAAGCTACCCTATGGCACAAACGTAGCCAAAATAAAAACCAAGAAAGACCAAGCCCATCTTAGATATGATGAAATCCGCCGCGTACGCAGAGACATCCCCGCTTGGGTGGACGATACAATCATGAAAGCAGTGCATCCTGAACCAAGTAAGCGTTATGAGGCTTTGTCTGAGCTAACATTCGATCTTAAGCAGCCCAATAAGACATTTTTAAAAAAAGTGCGCCCCCCGCTTATTGAGCGCGATCCAGTCGCATTTTGGAAAGGACTGTCTATCATACTGTTTATCGTATTACTTACCTTACTCTCACAACAGTAAGATAGACAGGTTTCTTTGCATCCTGCTAACTCACTTTATTCAACGCTTGGCTGACGTCTGCAATAATGTCCTCTATATTCTCAATCCCAACAGAGATTCTGACTAAATCTGTGCTCACACCAGCTTTTTTAAGCTCATCTTCATTCAATTGCCTATGTGTTGTAGAGGCGGGGTGGCAAGCTAATGATTTCGCATCACCAATATTAACCAAGCGTAAAATCATTTCTAATGCATCGATGAACTGCTCTCCTGCTTTGGCTCCGCCTTTAATGCCAAAACTCAAAATGCCTGAAGCTTTACCATGCGTGATTTTTTGACAATTAGCATAATATTGACTGTCTTTTAACGCAGCATAGTTAACCCAACTCACTTTGGGGTGATTCTGGAGATATTCAGCAAGCTTCTCCGCATTCTCGCAATGTCTTTCCATACGTAGTCCTAATGTTTCTAAACCTTGTAAAATCTGGAATGAATTCATTGGAGAGATAGCAGCGCCAGTGTTTCTTAATGGTGCTACTCGACAGCGACCGATATAAGCGGCTGGGCCCAGTGCTTCCGTGTATACTACACCATGATAAGAAGGATCTGGTTCATTTAACACTGCAAAACGTTCCTTGTGAGCCGCCCAGTCGAATTTTCCTGAGTCAACAATCATGCCGCCAATCGATGTACCATGACCGCCAATATACTTTGTTAATGAGTGCACAACGATATCTGCCCCCAGTTCAAATGGACGACACAAATAAGGCGTCGCAACAGTATTATCGACAATCACAGGAATACCATGTTTGTGCGCAATTTCTGATAATTTTTGAATATCAACGACATTGCCAGCAGGGTTACCGATGGATTCACAAAAAATAGCTTTTGTTTTGCTATCAATGGCTTTTTCAAAGCCAGCAAAATCGTCATGTGAAATCATGCGCACTTCTATTCCTTGACGTGGAAAAGCATGTGCAAATAAATTATATGTTCCACCATAAAGCTGGCTAGTACTTAGGATGTTATCACCAGTTGCACAGATACATTGGATTGCATAAGTGATGGCCGCCATCCCCGATGCTAGCGCTAAACCAGCGATACCACCTTCCATTGCAGCTACCCGTTGTTCCAATACGTCGGTGGTTGGATTCATAATACGGGTATAAATGTTGCCAACAACTTTTAAATCAAATAAATCAGCACCATGCTGCGTGTTATCAAATGTGTATGAAGTGGTTTGATAAATAGGAACTGCTGCTGCTTTAGTTGTCGCTTCAGATGTATATCCGTGATGTAGTGCTATTGACTCCAGTTTCATTTGTCGCTCCCAGTTGTTGTGCCTTTATCTTTGTTAAGCAAGCTTAATATGCATGCTTGCTAGATGCAAGCATGCAATCTAGATTACCTGAATTAGACCGTATTGATTGAGTATGTGTCTGGCTTGTGTTGGGTTAAACGCTTGATGTGCTTTCAGACCAAAAGCGTTAGCAGCATTCACATTATCAATATTATCATCAAAGAAAATAACCTCTTCAGCTGGTAGCTGTAACCCATCAATAGCTGCCTGGAAAGCTTGATGATTTGGTTTTAGGTGGCCAATTTCATGTGAAAGAAATAAATGGTCTAACTTTTGTGTTAAACCGGTCGCTTCTACATGTACCCAGTGAGCAGCACTCGTATTACTCAAAGCAGCTACTGAGATATGAGAGGGGATTGCTTCAAGTAATTCTAGCGTATTGGGAAATGTACCGACTATCCAAGTGGCAAAGTTCTGCATAAAAGCATCTGGCGATAAGTCTATCCTTAAGTCCTCAACGATTCGTGTGGCAAATTCATCAGCAGACAGTTTGCCTGTTTCGTGAGCGATGACTGAAGGTGAACTCATCCAGTTTTTATAGATTTCATCATGAGACTGTTCGCTATTCAAAAGTCTAGCGAGGGAGGGTATTCCATCTAGTTCGATTAAAACTCCTCCAACGTCAAAAAGTACGGCAGAAATTTTCATAAAATTAAGTTTAATGTTGTTGTAGGGTTGCGGGTGAGAACAAAACGCCAAACAACTCACACCAGATGACAGCACTATTGTATTTAGAGATATCTGTTCCAGCTGGGATAATATAATTTTGATTGCCGATATTGCCTTTTAAATCGCCCAAACTGATAAAACCATCGGTCACTTGAGAAGCTTCTGTAATATCACTTTTTTTAGCTAGATAAACCATTAGATCAGGACCATTGGTTACTTTAAAGTCTTCTAGACGAAGTAGGTGTGAGCCATCTTCTAATTGATAAACTGATGCTTTCCCACTTCCTTGATGTATTGAATCTGCATCTTTAAATATACCTTGCTTAAGAAGTATAGGTGATTGCATCAGCATTTTTTCTTGCATTGCACTGTCTGGCATGGCGGCCATATTCTTTGTGACCGCCTGTATGATTTGCGCACGCTTTTCTTTAGGCATTGCCATTAACTCTTCTTTTGACGGAATTGCCTCATCTACAGTTTTATTAATAAAGAGTGGAGAAGCCAGAAACCAAGCAATCACTACAAAAATTAAGATGCCCGATAAGGCGATTATCTTTTTCATTGTCTAGACCTCAATAAAAAATGAGTCATTAGCTGTGTGCTATATGACTCATTTTATACATTAGCCCAAGCTTGGGCAAACTGAAGTGTGCTTATGCCAAGTTGGCACCTACGATAGCTGCCATTTGCATCATATCGACTGTTTCACCTTCTTTGATGTTTGTTAAATCAGTTAACTTACCAGATTTGCTGGTAGATTTTGTGTTTTTGAAAATTGGTAATAGTTTAGCGTCTGTAACGATATATTTTCCTTCACCAGTTGGCGCGCCATTCACAGATTTTGTCTGTAATTTATTGGCTTTGATGTAATCCCAGATTTTTTTTGTGATTTCAGTACGCGGAAGAGCATCTGCACCTGTCAACGCTGCTAACTCACTTTTCATTTTAACTGGAACTGCTAAACCTTTTGCTTCTGCCATTTTATATCCTTATTTGTCGTTAAATGAGAGGCTAATTTAAGCCTTGCTTTTCTATTAAGAGCGCTTATTATGCACTGCCTTGGCTTGCAACCCAAATACATTTTTATTTAATTTCTGTGTTGGTTCAGCCTTTATTGCGATACTTTGTAATAAAGCATTTGATTCATAAACATAATTTCACTATAATCACGCCCTACATAAACCTTGTCACACCACAAAGTCGTTTTAATATCGACTGCCTACCATGAAAGGGCTGGGTTGGGTGGCTTTAACCATAAGGAGATTTCATGCGTCACTACGAAGTAGTATTCATTGTGCATCCTGATCAAAGCGAGCAAGTGCCTGCAATGATTGAGCGTTACCGCACACTTATCAATACCAATAAAGGTACGATTCACCGTTTAGAAGATTGGGGCCGTCGTCAATTGGCATATCCAATCAACAAAATCCATAAAGCACACTACGTGTTAATGAATATTGAATGCGACCAAGCAACGTTAGAAGAATTAGAGCATGGCTTTAAATTTAACGATGCTGTACTACGCCATTTAACATTCAGCACAAAAACTGCAGTTACTGCGCCTAGCCCAATGATGAAAGAGGAAAAATCTAAATCAGTATTGAGTAATGCAGCAGATAAATCTGATGACGTTGAGGATTCAGAAGAAGATACAGCTGAAGAGGTTGCTGAGTAAAAATTGAATAAGCTGGCGATTAGCGGGCAAGTCATACAAATAGATGACTTACGTTACACACCAGCCGGATTACCGTTGTTAAGGTTTGTAATTAAGCATGATTCTGAAGATATAGAAGCTGGTTACAAACGGAAAGTGGAATGTGAAATAAAAGCGGTTGCCATTGGTGATTTAGCTAATACGAACATAAAACTAGGTACAAAGTTAAATGCACTTGGCTTTATAGCTAAACAAAGCGCAAAAAGTACACAACTGGTATTACATATTAAAAAAATTGAATTGATATAAATATTAGATTTATATCTAAATGAAAAAATTAGGAGTTCAACATGGCAAGAGATATGTACAAACGCCGCCGTTACTGCCGTTTTAGTGCAGAGGGCATTGAAGAAGTAGATTACAAAGATGTCGATTTGCTGAAAGATTTTATTTCAGAAAACGCAAAAATTATTCCTGCTCGTATGACAGGTACAAAAGCAAAATACCAACGCCAGTTAACAAAAGCCGTTAAGCGTGCACGTTTCTTGGCATTGTTACCATACACAGATAAGCACCCAGGCTAAGGAGAATAAAAATGGAAGTTATTTTATTGGAAAAAGTGCCTAATTTGGGTACTTTAGGCGATATCGTCAAGGTTAAAGATGGTTTTGGTCGTAATTTTTTAATCCCGCAGGGTAAAGCTAAGCGCGCAACAGAAGCTAATAAAGCAGAAATCGAAGCGCGTCGTGCAGAATTAGAAAAGCAACAAGCGGATATTCTAACCGCTGCAAAAGCGCGTGGCGAAAAATTGGCTGGTACATCAGTCGAGATTGCACAAAAAGCAGGTGAAGATGGTCGCTTATTTGGTTCTGTAACAAATCATGATATTGCTGCAGCATTAACAGCTAAAGGTGTTGAAGTAGCAAAATCAGAAGTACGCTTACCATCTGGGCCATTAAAATCAATTGGTGAGTTCCCAATCAGCATTGCGCTACATCATGATGTGGTAGTGGATATCACTGTGAATGTTGTCGCAGAAGCATAAAAATTAGACGTTCAAAACGTGTTTGAGATAAAGGCGAACCTGGTTCGCCTTTTTTCATGTCCGCTATCTTATCTGTGCATTGCTTTGTGCGTATAATGACGTCCTATGGCAGAACAACAATTAGACTCGTTAAAACTTCCCCCGCATTCAGTTGAAGCTGAACAGTCAGTCATCGGCGGCCTATTACTGGAAAATGAAGCACTAGATAAAGTTGCCGATATTTTGACTGCTGATGATTTTTATCAGCATGATCACAAAACCATCTATCAACATATCGCGAGGCTCATTGAACGCAACCGACCAGCTGATATTGTGACGGTTGCAGAGTCGCTGGAGAGTACCGCAGAGCTGACCAGTGTTGGTGGTATCGCTTATTTAGGCTCGTTAGCACAAAATACGCCTACTGCAGCGAATATACGTCGATATGCAGAGATTGTCCGCGAACGTGCTGTGATGAGAAAGTTAGTAACCGTTGGTTCTGGAATCGCAGATAGCGCTTATAATCCGAACGGCAGAGATGCGCAAGAGTTACTGGATGATGCTGAAGCCAAAATCTTTCAAATTGCTGAAGGTGGTAACAGAAGTGGTCAGGGCTTTCAGGATATCAAAGAACTGTTACCGCAAGTTGCTGAAAAGATAGATGAATTATTTTCTCGTGAAGATCAGAGTGAGGTAACTGGCATCCCAACTGGGTTTACAGATTTGGACCGAATGACTTCAGGCCTACACGGCGGCGACTTGATTATTGTCGCGGGTCGTCCTTCCATGGGTAAGACTGCGTTCTCAATCAATATTGCAGAAAATGTGGCCTTAGACACTGGCTTGCCAGTTGCTGTTTTTTCAATGGAGATGGGCGCAACTCAATTAGCGACGCGGATGATTGGCTCAATTGGGCGTTTGGATCAACATCGTATGCGGACAGGTCAATTGCAGGATGAAGATTGGGAAAAGCTAACCACAGCGCTAGGACGTTTAAACGAGGCCCCTATTTTTATAGATGAGGGTGCTGGCTTAAGTAGCTTTGATGTCAGGGCAAGGGCAAGACGTCTGCATCGACAGACGGGGAAGCTAGGACTGATCGTCGTCGATTATTTACAATTGATGGCAGCACCAGCTGGAACGAGGACTGAAAATCGGGCAACTGAAATTTCTGAAATTTCTCGCTCACTTAAAGCGTTAGCAAAAGAATTGGACGTGCCTGTTGTTGCATTATCCCAGCTTAATCGTGGATTAGAGCAAAGACCTGATAAACGTCCTGTCATGAGTGATTTACGTGAGTCTGGTGCTATTGAGCAGGACGCAGACTTGATTTTATTTATTTACCGCGATGAAGTGTATAACCCGGATAGTCCTGATAAAGGAACAGCAGAGATTATCGTAGGCAAACAACGTAACGGCCCAATTGGTCGTGTGAGATTGACCTTTATCGGTCAACATACTCGTTTTGAAGATTTTGCCAATGCAGATATATGCCTGATGAGTAAAGCATGAGACCAATCCAAGCTATTGTTTCTGCTAAAGCCTTGCAACATAACCTGAATGTAGTTAAGCAACATGCGCAAAATGCAAAAATCATGGCTGTGGTCAAAGCAAATGCCTATGGACACGGACTAGTTCATGTCGCACATGCACTAATGGCCGCAGATGCCTTTGCTACGCTAAACTTGAGTGAAGCGATTGAGCTCAGAGAGGCTGGTGTTGATCAGGATATCTTGCTCTTAGAGGGTGTTTTTAATGAAGAAGAGCTGCGTATTGCAGCCAGTTTTGATATTGGCATTGTCATTCATAATAATCAGCAAATAATAATGCTTGAGCATGCCAAGTTAGCAAAGCCTATTAATGTTCATCTTAAAATAAATACAGGGATGAACCGCTTAGGGTTCTTGCCTTCAATATTTACAGAAGCTTATCAACGATTGGAAAGCTGTGGAAATGTTGCCAATATAACGCTGATGACACATTTCGCCACTGCAGATGAGTCAACTGGTATTCAAACAGCGCATACACGATTTAAAGAGGCTACACTTGGCCTGACCAATCCTGTTTCTTTAGCCAACTCAGCTACTATTTTAAGATATCCAGAAGCGCATGCTGATTGGGTGAGACCAGGCATTATGCTCTATGGTGCTACGCCTGTTGCTACAATACCTGCCGCAGATTTTGGTTTAAAGCCCGCCATGCAGTTTACTTCTGAAATTCTAGCGATACAGACATTGGTAAAGGGTGATAGCGTTGGCTATGGCGCAACATTTGTTGCTGATAAAAATATGCGGATAGGAATAGTCGCTTGTGGTTATGCTGATGGTTATCCTAGACACGCGCCAACGGGAACTCCTATTGCCGTAACAGGAGTAATAACTAAAACACTAGGCCAGGTCTCAATGGATATGCTGGCTTGTGACTTAACAGACATACCCGAGGCTGATATTGGATCTGTTGTTGAGTTGTGGGGCAATATTGTACCTGTCGATACTGTTGCTAACTCCTGTGGCA
This sequence comes from uncultured Methylophilaceae bacterium, assembly GCA_964022105.1. Taxonomy (GTDB): domain Bacteria; phylum Pseudomonadota; class Gammaproteobacteria; order Burkholderiales; family Methylophilaceae. The sequence goes on along the minus strand of CAXIBZ010000019.1, from coordinate 3,044 downwards.
CAATTGGTTATGAGTTATTGTGTGCTGTTGCTCCGCGTGTACCTCTTAAGGCTATTGAATAGTGGCTAAAGCAAAAAGTATTTATATTTGTACCGAGTGCGGTGCGAGTGAGCCGAAATGGCAAGGACAATGCCCAAGTTGCATGGCATGGAACACGCTGGTAGAAGGCGTTACAGAGTCATCAATCAGTATTAATCGGTATGCGAATAAATTTGAAGGTTTAGCGCAAAGCAGTGCTTTGCAAAAACTGAGCGCTGTGGAAGCAGCGGATGTTAACCGTCAACCGACCAATATTGCTGAGTTTGACCGCGTGTTAGGAGGTGGTTTAGTTGAAGGAGGCGTCATTCTAATTGGTGGAGACCCAGGTATTGGAAAGTCAACTTTATTGCTACAGGTACTCTGCCACTTAGGTAAAACAAGCCAAGCTATCTATGTAAGTGGGGAAGAGTCTCCGCAGCAAATTGCTATGCGTGCAAAACGTCTTGGGCTGGATGCAAATGAGGTGGATTTATTAGCTGAAATTAACTTAGAAAAAATACTATCTACCCTGCAGGAAAATAAACCTCGTATAGCCGTTATTGATTCTATACAAACTATTTACTCAGAAGCACTCCAGTCTGCACCTGGGTCGGTTGCGCAGGTACGTGAGTGCTCTGCACAATTGACGCGAATAGCAAAGCAATTGAGTATTACTGTTATTTTGGTCGGACATGTAACGAAAGAGGGTGCACTGGCAGGTCCACGTGTGTTAGAACATATTGTTGATACAGTGTTGTATTTTGAAGGTGATCAAAACTCTTCTTTTCGCTTGATACGTGCATTTAAAAATCGGTTTGGTGCAGTAAATGAGCTGGGGGTTTTTGCCATGACTGAAAAGGGTTTGCGCGAAGTTTCTAACCCATCAGCTTTATTTTTATCACATCATGAAACACAAGTCGCCGGCAGTTGCATTACAGTGACAATGGAAGGGACACGGCCTTTGCTTATTGAAATACAGGCCTTAGTTGATGGCAGTCATGCACCCAGTCCTAAGCGATTGTCTGTTGGTTTGGAACAGAACCGCATCGCTATGTTACTTGCTGTGTTAAGTCGACATGCAGGGGTCGCTTGTTTTGATCAGGATGTCTTTATCAATGCAGTAGGAGGCGTCAAAATTAGTGAGCCAGCTACAGATTTAGCGGTATTAGTATCTATCGTATCTTCATTTAAAAACAAAGCTTTAGATAGAAAACTTATTGTATTTGGTGAAGTTGGTTTGGCGGGTGAAGTGCGACCTGTTCAAGGTGGATTAGTACGTTTAAAAGAAGCGGCAAAACTAGGCTTTACAAAAGCAATTATACCCAAAGGAAATGCGCCTAAATCTACACTTAAAGGCATGGAAGTTATCGCAGTTGATCGCATTGACCAAGCGTTGAGCTACTTAAGAGGTAATTAAGCGCTTATCATACTTGCAGCATTAATGCCGCTTCTTACCGCACCTTCAATCGTGGCAGGGTAATCTGCATAAGTATAGTCTCCTGCAAGATATATATTAGGTTCTCTGGTGCTATTGCCTGGTCTTGGCAAATTAACATTACATGTAAAAGTAGCACGCTTTTCAGCAATCACTTGATGCCAGAGAGGCTTTTTAAGTTCTGGAAAGGCTTGATATAGTTCATTTGCTACTTTAAGTGATAAGGCATCATGCGTTAATTTTTGATGGATACCTTCTGCGCTGATAATGACGGCCATGAGGCCATGTTGACCATATAGAATGCCGCGGTCAAACACCCATTGACTGGTAGTGTCCGTTAGCCCAATCATCGGCTTAGGTAATTTTGCATCGCTTTGATATTGCAAGTAAACCGTATAGATAGGCTGATAGAGATATTGTTTGGTGGTCTCAATCGTCCCTGCTAATCTAGGTAAGCCAGCTGCTACATCTTGAAGCCTAAGGGCGGATGTTGCCAAAATAAGATGGCTAAAATCAAATGTTTTGTCTTTACAGATTACTTTATAGCCATTATCGGTTGGCAAAATTGATTTAACGCGGTGGTTAGTCAATATATTCCCTTTGCGAGTCTGTATATAGTTTGCTACTGGCTGAGCGAACAACTCTGATAAACCTTGCTTTGGCAATAATAGTTGGCTATCTGCCTTTTTTCCGTTAAAAGTGTCTTTCAACACATTAAGAAAAATTTTAGTGCTGGCAGTTTTGATGGGTGTATTCAAAGCTGCCAAACAAAGAGGCTCCCATAATAATTTGATTGTATTTGCGTGTTGTCGCTGTTCAATAAGATACTCATACAAGGGCTGGTCTACGGCTACATGAAAATTAGACTGTTTCAATCTCAGCATGAAACTAACCACTGCAAATCGCTCGCTTATAGACAGACCTTTACAGAATAAAAAACCATACAGTTGATTAATAGGGAATGGCAATAGATTGGGAGTATGAAGTTTAAATGCATGCGGTTTTGTCGGGGACTTAATTTCTAACGTTAGCGGTAATCGCAATAGGGCTTGCTTTTCATCAACGCCAATTTTTTTGAGCAAATTAAGCGTTTCATGATAGGCACCGAGTAGGATGTGTTGCCCGTTATCTAATTGAACAACTTGGCTATTGAACTCAACAGCTACGTTACGTGCACGACCACCTAGTTGTGATCCTGCCTCTAAAATAGTCGTGGCAAACCCTTTTTCTGCAAGTGCTACAGATGCAGATAACCCAGCAATACCACCGCCGATAATGCCAACATGTACAGATTTAGACATGTGTATAAGAATACTTAAAAAATGCTTTTAATGCCAATATTAATTTTCTAAATGGGGGGATTACGGTTTTATGTGTGAGTACATTTTCTGCACCATCTGCCTGTATTTCACGTAGTAAGGTGCGGTAAATAGCAGCCATCATCAATCCCGCTCGTTGCTGCTTAGCATCTTCCAATGGTAATTCACGCAGCGCTTTGTCGTAGAAACTTTCCGCACGTTCTATTTGAAACTCAATCAGCTCTTTGACTTCAGGCGTCTTGTTGCTGCTTAAAATATCTTCTTCTGAAACT
>CAXIBZ010000018.1:0-12707 GCA_964022105.1 uncultured Methylophilaceae bacterium | reverse complement strand
TTCCGTCCAAATATTGAAGCACACGCTAAATATCTATTGGCACATGGCGATGCAAAAGTGAAACTAGAAGGTAATGCTGATGAGCGTGGTACTCGCGAGTACAACGTTTCTTTAGGTCAACGCCGTTCAGTATCAGTGAAAAAAGCACTTAATCTATTAGGCGTGTCTGACAGTCAAATTGAAACAGTTAGTTATGGCGAAGAAAATGCTAACCCTAACTGCAGTGATGAAGATTGTTACCAACAGGATCGTCGTGTAGAAATTGTTTATCCGAACGAGTAAAACATGAGTATTCTGCAAAAAAGCTTATTTATAGGCTTAAGTCTTTATACATTGACGTCTGCAGCAGCACTCTTTGATGATACGGAAGCACGAAAGAAAATCCTAGATCTAGAAGCTAAAGTGCAAACTAAGCTAGATGCACAAGCTGCTGAAATTGAAGATTTAAAAAAACGCCTTTCAATACAAAGTCAAGGATTGCTGGATTTGCAAAGCGAGATTGAGCTGCTCAAGCAAGAGACAGCTCAGTTAAGGGGCAGTTTAGAAGTAGCAAATCATGCCTTGGGTACTGCTGAGCAGCGTCAAAAAGACTTATATGCAGATACAGATGCACGCATTCGTAAACTGGAAGGCGGTGCAACACTTGGTGGCGAATCAAGTGAGGCACCTATTTCAGGTGAGCTATCAGACCCTATTGATGAAACGGAAGAAGTAAAAGCATACAAGGTGGCTTACGCTTATAGTCAGGAAGCAAAGCACATGGAAGCTTTTCAGGCTTTTGACACATTCGTCAAGCAGTATCCAGATAGTAAGCTAACATCAGATGCGTTATATGGTCTGGGTTATTCGCAGTTTGCACTTAAAAACTACAAGTCTTCGATTGCTAGCCAAAATAAATTAATTACTACTTATCCAGATAGCCCTAAAGTGCCAAATGCTATGTATAGTATAGCAAATAGTCATATCCAGCTTGGCAAGGTACAAGAGGCAAAAAAGATGCTGAGCGAACTTATTGCCAAGTATCCAAATGCTGATGTGATTCCTAACGCACAGCGGAGATTAAAGGTATTAGAAACAATTAAATAATGCGGCTACAGATTTTGTTTTAAAATGACGCCAACTTAACCGTTGGCGTTTTTTATTGTATGGTAGATACTTAATGGCTATAAAAATATACGAAATTTTTTATTCTATACAGGGTGAAAGCTCTCGAATCGGCCTGCCTACTGTATTTATAAGACTTACTGGGTGCCCTATGCGCTGCAGCTATTGTGACACTGCATATGCGTTTTCTGGGGGTAGTAATATGTCTGTCGAGGACATCATGACAAAAGTGACTGAATACGACACAAAATTCGTAACAGTGACAGGTGGTGAGCCGTTGGCACAAAAAGAGTGCCATCATTTACTTAAAGCATTATGTGATGGTGGTTATAGTGTGTCATTGGAAACAGGTGGAGGCATTGATATTGCTCATGTCGATAAGCGTGTTTCAGTTATCATGGATATTAAAACACCAGATTCTAATGAAGAAACGAACATGAGATGGTCAAATTTGGACCACATACAAGCAAAAGATGAAATAAAGTTTGTTATCTGTGGGCGTAATGATTATGAATGGGCAAAAACAAAAATTAAAGAGCTGGGATTAGAAAGTAAATGCCCGATTATTTTTTCGCCAAGTTTTAGTGAGCTAGCGCCAACCGATTTGGCCGCTTGGGTGTTGGCTGATCAACTATCGGTACGCGTTCAAGTCCAGTTGCATAAGATTTTGTGGGGAGAAAAAGCTGGCGTCTAAATTGACAGGCGGTAGATGAAATGATGAAAAAAGCAGTAGTACTTCTTTCTGGGGGCTTGGATTCAGCAACATGTCTAGCCATAGCACAATCCAATGGGTTTGAATGTTATTGCTTAAGCTTGGATTATCATCAGCGTCATATCGCTGAGCTTACTGCAGCAAAAAATATTGCTGAGAGCTTAGGGGCGAAGATGCATAAAACAGCGCAACTTGATTTGAGTTTATTTGGTGGCTCCGCATTGACTGATAATGAAATTGCAGTGCCAGAGCAGGCTTCAGACGGTATTCCTGTGACATACGTACCAGCAAGAAATACGATCATGCTTTCACTAAGTTTAGCTTGGGCTGAAGTCATTGGCGCGCAAGATATTTTTATTGGTGTTAATGCATTAGATTACTCTGGTTACCCTGATTGTCGTGGCGAGTATGTCAAGGCTTTCCAAGAGATGGCAAATTTAGCGACAAAAGCAGCCGTAGAGGGACAAACAATTACCATACATGCGCCACTAATTAATATGACAAAAGCGGAAATCATCGCAAAGGGAACTGCACTTAACGTAGATTACAGTAAAACGGTTTCATGCTATCAAGCAAATCATTTGGGTCAAGCTTGTGGTGTATGTGATTCGTGCCGGCTGAGGAAAGAAGGCTTTGCTAAAGCTGGCATTGCTGATCCAACCTTCTATGTGAAATGAAATAGGTTGATATAATACTATGATATATATAAATAACATTGGCAAACTACATGGGAAGCACCCTAGCAAATCAATTTGAACATGATTTGAAAAGACGCGTGAGCGTATTAGAGCAAGGGCTTAGTCAGCTAGGGCAAGGCATTATTTTGCTATCGAAACTGGGTCATGTTTTATTTGTAACAGATGTGGCAGACGGCATGCTGCAACAGCATGACGGCTTGACTATTATTGATGGTATTTTGGTTGGTATATTGCCACAGGATGATGAGCGTTTGCAGTTGATGAAAACGGCGACAATAAAAGAATCAACACAAGAACAGAATTATAAAAGTTTCTATATCCATCGTAGTAACCAAAAAAAGCCTTACTTGCTATTAATCAGCAAGATGGGGTTGGGGAGTGAGCATGAGAAGGGTGATGAAGCTATCTTGATTATTATCAAAGATACACATGCCAATGCTGCCTATTGGCAAGTCAGGCTCCGACGCATTTTTGGACTCACAAAAAGAGAGGCTGACTTTGTCGTACTGCTGACAGAAGGTAGAAATATTAAAGAAATTAGCATGGTGATGGGTATTGCTGAAGATACGGCAAGACAGTATTTAAAAAATTGTTTTAAAAAGATGGAAGTCAACAAACAGCATGAGCTTGTCTGTTTAGCACTTGATAGTGTAAGAAAAAGATAATGAACTGCATTGTTTTCTTTGCCATCCTCAATAAAATGACGTATAATCCGCGCCTTTCTGCAGAAAATTAATTTTAAGAGAATATATATGGTTGTTATTCGTTTATCACGTGGTGGTTCAAAAAAGACCCCGTTTTTTAATTTAGTTGTGGCTGATTCACGTAATCGTCGAGATGGTCGCTTTATCGAGCGTGTAGGTTTCTACAATCCATCTGCTAGCGGTCAAGCAGAAGCATTGCGTGTGGATCAAGCGCGTGTTAATTACTGGACTGGTGTTGGTGCTCAGTTATCAGATACAGTTAAACGCTTGGTGAAGTTGCATGCAGCTGGTCCTGAAGGCATTGCAAAAGCAAAAGCTAAAGATGAAGCAAAAGCTGAAGCGGCTAAAGCTAAAATCGCAGCGGCTGAAGCGGCTAAAGTAAAAGCGGCAGCAGAAGCTGCCGAAGCGGAAGCCAAGGCAGAAGCAGAGGCTAAGGCAGCGGAAGAAAACTCAGCTGAAGCTGCAGCAGATTCTGCCGAAACGCCTGCAGCTGAGTAAGGTTTAAACCGTTTTCTATGAAAACGGAATCAGATGAATTAGTCATCATGGGGCGCATCGTCGCCCCATATGGCGTTCAGGGCTGGTTAAAAGTAGTACCAGATACTGAGAATCTGGACGGGTGGTTCAGGTTTAAAACTTGGCGAATCGGCAGTGAGTTAGCTTGGCAAGCAATGAAACTTAAGTCTGGCAAGGTACACAATGATGTCCTACTGGTTAAGCTTGAAGGTGTTGATGATAGAGATGCTGCCTTTGCTTGCAAAGGGAAGTTAGTTGCGGTGCAAAGGAATGAGCTGCCTGCGCTGGATAGTGATGAATTTTACTGGTCCGACTTAATCGGGTTGGCAGTCAAAAATCAACAAGGTGTTGATTTCGGCAAAGTAGTAGATGTATTTGAGACAGGTGCCAATGATGTCATTGTTGTTAAAGGTGAAATTGATAGGCTGATACCCTTTACTGAGCAGACGGTAGTTGAAGTGAACATGGAAGAGAAAACCATGTTAGTGGATTGGGGTTCGGACTTTTTAGTAGAGTAAACATGATATTCGATGTCATTACACTCTTTCCAGAAACCTTTGCAGCACTTACAAAGTACGGCATAACAGCGCGTGCTTATGAAAATAAAATTTATGATTTGCAGTGTTGGAATCCACGGTCCTACACAACTGATAATCATAAAACAGTAGATGATAGGCCGTATGGTGGTGGTCCAGGCATGGTGATGCTGGTTGAGCCGCTAGAAAAAACCATTTTGGCTATTAAAGAGAAGCAAAGTGAACAAGGCTTGCAGTCAAAGGTTGTTCATTTATCACCAAGTGGTAAGACTTTGACACATGAAAAAGTCATGGAGCTGAGCAAACAAGACGGTTTGATATTATTAACAAGTCGTTATGAAGGCGTTGATCAGCGTTTACTAGACATGCATGTGGATGAAGAGGTCTCCATAGGTGATTATGTATTAAGTGGTGGAGAGTTACCTGCGATGGTGCTGATGGATGCCATTATTAGGCAATTGCCTGGCGTGCTAGGTGATTCAGCATCGGCAATAGAGGATTCGTTTGTAAATGGCTTATTGGATTATCGGCATTACACACGGCCTGAAGTGTATAAGGATAAAGCGGTCCCTGAGGTGTTGTTATCAGGTGATCACGAAAGGATTAGGCAGTGGCGGTTAAAACAATCGCTAGCGCTAACAAGGGCTAAACGCCCGGATTTATTGGCCGCAAGGTCGTTGACGAAAGAAGAAGCTCGGCTGCTTATGGAATTAGAGCAGGAACAAGCATCTTCATAATTAAAAGGAGCACAAAGTGGCAGATATTATTAAAATGTTAGAAGAGGAAGAAATTGCCCGCTTAGGCAAAAATATTCCAGATTTTGCACCAGGCGACACATTAGTTGTTGGTGTAAATGTGGTTGAGGGTAACCGTAAACGTGTACAGGCATTTGAAGGTGTTGTGATTTCAAAACGTAACCGCGGCCTTAATTCATCATTTATCGTTCGTAAAATATCTTCAGGCGAAGGTGTTGAGCGTACATTCCAAACTTACTCACCATTAATTGCAAGTATTGAAGTGAAGCGTCGCGGCGATGTCCGTCGTGCTAAACTGTATTACTTGCGTGAGCGCTCAGGCCGTTCAGCACGTATTAAAGAGAAGTTAGTGCTAAGGGATAAAGAAGCGGCTACTGATTCAGCGTCAGAGTAGTTTGTTGATTTATGTCAAAAGCCTCAAAACTATCCTTGTTTTGAGGCTTTTTTGTTTGCTATGCACTGCTAAATCAAGTTAAATAAGCATATGGTAGACAAGAATAAAAAACCGCTGCGATTTGATGCAATTGTAAATGCGCCTTTTGGTGCTGTAGGTATATCAGTGCAAGGGATGCAGGTTGCAATAGAACTGTTAACTGAGAAGCATACACCTAAGCCAGCTGAGCATAAGTTAGCCAAACAGGTTGAAGATCAAATAGCAGCTTATTTTGGTGATTCATACCACTACTTCAATTTGCCACTTATTTTCAAAGGCACCCCTTTTCAAAAGCGTGTTTGGCAGGTCATTAGCGCTATCCCGCGTGGTAGTGTCATGACCTACAATGATATTGCGAGAGAGATTGGCTCTGGCGCAAGAGCGGTTGCAAATGCCTGTGGTGCAAACCACCTACCGTTAGTCGTTCCGTGTCATCGCGTCGTTGCTAAAAATGGAGTTGGTGGATTCATGCAAGGCAATCCAAAAGGACTAGAAGTTAAGAAATGGTTACTCAAACATGAGGGGCATGATGTGTGAGTTTAGTAATGCAGACAGATACTTTGGATGCATTTATTGACCATCTTTGGTTGGAAGATGGATTAGCTAAAAACACACTGGAAAGTTATCGTGCAGATCTAAGTCAATTTGCTTTGTGGTTGTCACAAAACCAACTTAGTCTGTTGGATGCAAGTCAATCAAATATACAGCAATATCTGGCTGTTAAATTCCCACATAGTAAACCACGTAGCATTGGACGACTAATCGCTAGTATGCGTCGATTTTACCGATATTGTTTGCGTGAACGTCTGTTAGAAGTTGATCCGATGTTACAAATTGATTCACCTAAGCTACCAAGAAGTTTACCAAAAAGCTTAAATGAGCAAGAGGTTGAAGACTTGCTTGATGCCCCAGACACCTCTGACCCTATTGGATTGCGCGATAGAGCAATGTTAGAGTTGCTCTATGCGAGTGGATTGCGTGTGTCAGAGCTTGTGACGATTAAGGTGACTGAAGTGAGTACGCAGGACGGTGTGGTACGTGTTACTGGTAAAGGCAGTAAAACCAGATTGGTGCCGATGGGGGAGGAGGCGGCAGACTGGATAATCCGATACTTAAAACATGCTCGCCCCGAAATTCTACAAAGAAAAATGAGTGATGCTTTGTTTGTGACAAACCGTGCTGCAGCAATGACACGTCAAGCCTTTTGGTATTTAATTAAACGATATGCAATACAGGCAGGGATTCACAAGCCAATGTCACCGCATGTATTGCGTCATGCATTTGCTACGCATCTGCTGAATCATGGTGCAGATTTGCGGGTAGTGCAAATGCTGCTAGGTCACTCCGACATTTCCACGACGCAGATTTATACACATGTGGCACGTGAGCGGCTTAAGAACTTGCATTCAGCTCACCACCCACGTGGTTAGTATTCGGTGCATCTTCAATAATCGACGCTGTTTCCCATTCGGCAACAATCTTTCTGGCTTCTACTTGCTGTTCATTGTCAACGCTTACTGTAACTAGTCCTGCTGCCGGCAAATCGCCTACACCACCTTGTAAATACTCCCCTTGAATGTAAGCATGAATGCCATATTGTTCCAATAAGCCTTTAATCATATTGGCGTCTAGGCTATTAGATGCGTGGTAGACAATAATCACGATTTGCTTCTCATGACAATAACGCCTAAAGACTTTAGGTTGGGTAATACCGCAGGTTTAGCTACTTTTATTTTCACATGCTCAGCTTCAAACTCTTTTAGTATCAATTGACACAGGTGTTCAGCTAACGCTTCTACCAGTTTGAAGCTGTGTTCAGCTAGCGTTTCGCGGATTCGCTTTACCACTTGCCCGTAGTCAATGGTATCTTCTATTGCATCACTATGGCAAGATTTGCTGAAATCGTAGCCAATTTCTATATCTAAGATGATTGTTTGCGGTTTTAAGCGCTCCCAGTCTGGGACGCCTAGTTTGGTTTGTACGGCGACTTGATCTAAAAATATCGTGTCCATGTTTTTGCGATGGTTTAAAATGTAATGATTAGATTTTAGTGTATATCAATGATAAACACTAATCATCGTTTTTAAAGGAGTGCTATGAATCAGTTAGGCTTTGTACCTGTTACCTTAATACCAATTATTTGGATTGTTGGTGCATATTTGATTGGCTCAATCTCATTCGGCATTTTAATCAGTAAGTGTTTTGGTTTGGCTGACCCTAGAACTGTTGGTAGTGGCAATCCTGGTGCGACCAACGTATTACGCAGTGGAAAAAAATCAGCTGCCTTACTCACGTTGCTTGGTGATGCACTAAAGGGTTGGTTGCCTGTGTGGTTGGCATTACAAAATAATATGTTAATGTGGGTGGTGAGCAGTGTGGGCTTGGCCGTGTTCTTAGGTCACTTATATCCTATCTATTTCAAGTTTAAAGGAGGTAAGGGTGTAGCCACAGCTTTGGGCGTTATATTCGCAATATCTCCTTTTCTGGGGTTGGCTGCAATAGTGACTTGGTTGGTGGTGTTCGCATTTAGTCGCTATGCTTCACTAGCCAGTATTATCGCTGCACTATTAGTTCCAGTGCATTCATATTACTATTTAAGGCCTTATAAAGACTACTTTATGCTGCTGATTGTAATGTCAGTATTGTTAATCTGGCGACATCGCAGTAATATTCAAAAGTTGCTGAATGGAACTGAGTCGGGATTCAAAAAGAAGAAATAAAAAGCTTAGCTGACTTAGGGCGCCATTAAGTCTGCCAAATCCCATCTTGGACGTACGCCAAAGCTATAATTTTCCTTAGTTGCTTGTGCTGTTTCTAAGCGTTTGGCACCCGCGAATGCAATCATTGCACCGTTATCGGTACAAAATTCCAGACGTGGATAACTGACTTTGCATAGCTTACGCTTTGTTGCAGAGTTTAAACGCTCACGTAAACGCCTGTTTGCGCCAACACCACCAGAAACGACTAAGTTATCTAAGCCCGTTTCACGTGATGCTGTCATACATTTGCTTGTTAATATTTCGGTTACCGCCTCTTGAAATTCCCAAGCAATATCAGCTTGTGCTTGATAGTCTAAGGGTTCATGATTTTTAACTAAGGTAAGTACGGCAGTTTTTAATCCGCTAAAGCTGAAGTTAAGGTCTTTGCTATGCAGCATCGGCCTTGGTAAAGAGAAATGTGGGTTGCCATTCAGCGCAAGTTTAGCAAGCGCAGGGCCACCAGGATAACCAAGACCTAATAATTTTGCCGTTTTATCAAATGCTTCACCAGCAGCGTCATCTAGGGTGTCGCCAAGTAAGATGTATTGACCTATCCCGTCGACTCTCATTAGTTGACTATGACCACCGGAAACGAGTAAAGCAACAAAAGGAAACTGTGGTGGATTTTCTTCTAGTAGCGGTGCCAGTAAATGCCCTTCAAGATGATGCACGCCGATGCTAGGTATTTTGAGCGCAAAAGCGATTGATTGTGCGATACTTGTACCGACTAGTAGTGCTCCAGCAAGTCCTGGTCCCTGAGTGTAAGCAATGCCATCAATATCATTGAGTGTTTTGTTGGCGCTTTTTAACACTTGCTGAGCTAACGGCAGTGCGCGTTGAATATGATCTCTAGAAGCTAGTTCAGGTACTACACCACCAAAATCAGCATGCATGTCGACTTGAGAGTGTAAAGCATGCGCTAGTAACCCATGCTTTGTGTCATATAGTGCAACACCTGTTTCGTCACAAGAGGATTCAAAGCCGAGAACTAACATATTGATATTGATTTAACTAGAACAACGCGTTAGAATACTAGGTTTTCGGCGTCATATCAATGTGATGCTGATTTTCTAAAATAGAATTTTTAAGGAATGGTGATTTAATGTCTTCAATTCGTGTTAAAGAGAATGAGCCGTTTGACGTAGCGCTACGTCGGTTCAAACGCTTGATTGAAAAAACAGGTTTAATTAATGACTTACGTGCACGCGAGTATTATGAAAAACCAACTTGGGAGCGTAAACGCAAAGCGGCTGCAGCGGTAAAGCGTCAGTATCGTCGCTTACGTAGTCAACAGCTTCCAACAAAACTTTACTAGTCCATCCCCATATGACATTAAAAGCCCAAATATCCGAGGATATGAAGGTGGCGATGCGTGCCAAAGATGCAGAGCGTCTTGGCACAATACGTTTGTTGCAGGCGGCAATTAAGCAGCGTGAGGTTGATGAACGCATCGAACTAACTGACGCTGATGTGATTGCTGTGATAGAAAAAATGCTAAAGCAGCGTAAAGATTCTATCGCAGCATATGAGTCTGCAAATAGAACAGACTTAGCGGATGTTGAAAAGGCAGAGGTGACTGTTTTGCAGTCATACCTACCACAGCAACTCACTGACCAAGAATTAAAAGATCTGTTAGACAAAATCGTGTTGGATACTGGTGCAAACAGTATTAAAGATATGGGTAAGGTGATGGCTGCAATTAAGCCTTTGGTTGCAGGTAAAGCTGATATGGGTAAAATTTCAGGCTTAATCAAAGCGCGGTTAGCATAAATATCCTGCAAGAGCCGCAAATTAAAAAAGGAGCAATTAGCTCCTTTTTTTAATTTTAGGCTATTATCTACAGAATATGATACCCGAGCAATTTATCCAAGAGTTACTGAACCGCGTTGATGTTGTTGATGTGGTTGATAAAAGTGTTCCATTAAAAAAAGCTGGTGCTAATTATGTTGCTTGCTGCCCCTTTCACAATGAGAAGTCACCAAGTTTCACAGTGAGTCCAACCAAGCAGTTTTATCACTGTTTTGGTTGTGGCGCCCATGGTACAGCCATTACTTTTTTGATGGAGTATAGTGGGCTCAGTTTTGTTGAGGCGATACATGATCTAGCCAAGCAGATAGGCATGATAGTGCCTGAAGAAAAACCAGATATGGACAAGCCAGCAAAAAATACAGTTGTTGGTTTGCAAGAGGTTTTGCAGCAAGCGGCTGTGTATTACAAAGCGGAATTAAAAAAATCACAACGCGCAATTGAATATTTAAAGGGTCGAGGCCTCAGTGGGCAGGTCGCCGCGAAATTTCAAATCGGATATGCGCCAGCTGGTTGGCAAAATTTGCAAACTATTTTCCCTAATTATGATAATGAAATATTAAAAACAGCTGGTTTGGTCGTGGAAAATGAGCAAGGGAAACGTTACGACCGCTTTCGTGATCGAGTCATATTTCCTATTCACAACCAAAAAGGTGAGGTGATCGGGTTTGGCGGCCGGGTTATTAACCCAGAAGATACGCCTAAATATTACAACTCACCAGAGACCCCAGTTTTTCAAAAAGGTCATGAGTTATATGGTTTATTTCTAGCGCGGCGCTCAATTAGAGAGGCTGGTCGAACATTGGTTGTAGAAGGCTATATGGATGTTGTCGCACTTTCACAATATGGGATTGACTATGCGGTTGCTGCTTTAGGTACGGCTACCACACCATTCCATATCGCTAAGTTAATGCGACAAACGGATGAAATTGTATTTAGTTTTGATGGAGATAACGCAGGAAAAGCAGCCGCCTGGCGTGCAGCAATGAATGCTTTGCCTGCTATCACGGATGGGCTGACATTACGTTTTATGTTTTTACCAAATGGCTATGATCCTGATTCATATGTGCGTGAGTTTGGTCGGGAAAAGTTTGAGTTGGAAATGCAGAACGCAATACCATTATCGCAGTATTTGGTTGAACATTTAACACAAACGAATAAGCTAAATTCGCAAGAGGATAAGGTAAAGCTTCTCAATGAGGCAGAGCCGATTTTGAGGCAAATAAAAGCACAAGGCTTGGGTTTGATGCTAAGAAAACGTATTGCTGAACTTGCACAGGTTTCTGATGCTGAGATGCAGAGTCTACTTAAATTACCTCGTTCTGAAAGTGTGCAGAAGAAACCTATGCAGCGTCAGACAAGGACGCCGTTATCAATCAAAAAGCAATTTATGCTACTGGCTTTGATGCAACCAGGCATGGTTGTCGAGGACGATTTGAAGTTGGGTGCTGATGATGTATTTTTTACACAGTTGCTGAAAGCTTGTTTAGAAAATCCAGACTTTAAAGCGCCAGCATTGTTGCAGATAGTGAGTCAAATAGATGCACAACAAAAGGCTGAGATTGAACGAGAATTACAACGATTTGAAGAAGATTTGGATTTTTCACTTGCAATTGAAGGGGCTCGTACCCAAATGCGTAAAGGAATGCAGAAAACAAGAGAAATAAAGCTGCTTGAACAGATAAAAGAGAAGTCGATTAATGCATTAACAGAAGAAGAGAAAATGGTTTTAAAAAAACTGGGCAGTAAGTGAAATGCACGATAGGCTAAACGCAATTGAGACTCTAGGAAACTATCGTTTTAGTCGCTTTGGGTATGTCAACAAATGTAAAAATAATGTATAATCGTCGGTTACCTGAAATTAATCGTGATTCTAATGTAATCGATAAATGGCGATTAATAGCCAAGAATTAAAAGGACTCGCATGGCTCGACCCAAATCAAAGAAAACGCTAGATAAAGAAAAGAAAAAGCTAGAAGCTGAAGCTGCAAAAGACCCGGATCTAATTGCGCTAGACGCTGAAACGAGGCGTACTCGTTTAAAAACGCTAATTGTGTTAGGCAAAGAGCGCGGTTATTTAACTTACGCTGAAATTAATGACCATTTGCCAGATGATGTTCAAAATACCGATCAAATTGACGGCATTATTGGCATGATTAATGACATGGGCATTAGTGTGTATGAGCAAGCGCCAGATGCTGAAGCGTTGTTGATGAATGATGCGCCGACCCCCGTTGCGGATGATGATGCGGCGGAGGAGGCTGAGCAAGCTTTAGCGACTGTTGACTCAGAGTTTGGGCGCACAACTGATCCAGTTCGTATGTACATGCGTGAGATGGGCACAGTCGATTTGTTGACTCGTGAGAGCGAAATTGAAATCGCGCGTCGTATCGAAGACGGTTTAAAACATATGGTGCAGGCGATTGCTGCATGTCCGACAACGATAAGTGAGTTGCTTGCAATTGTTGACCGTGTTGAGAATGATGAAATCAGTGTTGAAGAATTGGTTGATGGACTGATCGATAACGATATTGGTTTAGATAAAAACTTTGAAACCGATTCTGCCGCAGATAAGATAACTGACGATGATGATGAGGGTGACGACGATGATGATGAGTCAGCTGAGGAGGCAGAGGCTAAGGCTGATGCAATTTCCAAAGAGGCTTTGTCACGTTTAAGAGAAG
>CAXIBZ010000017.1:0-13163 GCA_964022105.1 uncultured Methylophilaceae bacterium | reverse complement strand
ATTAAATCTAGGCGGTATTGATTCATATCAGTAATGACAATATTTCTTGCACCAGCATGATCCGCCACTAAAGCAGCCATGCTACCAATTGGTCCAGCACCCGTAATGAGCACATCTTCACCCACCATATTGAAAGATAATGCAGTGTGTACTGCGTTACCATAGGCGTCAAAAAATGACAGCAAATCAGTATCAATAGGGCGGCTTGGTTTAAATACATTTTTCGCAGGAATCACTAAATATTCTGCAAACGCGCCATGCCGATTAACGCCCACGCCGATAGTGTTTGGACACAAGTGGGTACGGCCGCCTAGACAATTGCGGCAATGACCGCAAGTGAGGTGACCCTCGCCAGAGACAATGTCGCCAATCTGCAGGCCGTCTACATTTGAACCAAAACCAGCAATCTCTCCTACGTATTCATGGCCTGTGATCATCGGTACTGGAATCGTTTTTTGTGCCCACTCATCCCAGTTATAAATGTGAATATCTGTGCCGCAGATGGCTGTTTTTTTAATTTTGATTAATACATCGTTATTGCCCACTGTCGGCATTGGCATGTCTTCTAACCATAAACCCTCTTTCGGGTATTTTTTTACTAATGCTTTCACCTGACTCCCCCTCTATCTTGCTTATTTTGGTAAATAATTATTTACAGATTAACTTAACATTGACACATCATAATGTAAATCGAATTTATATCACTGGTTGACTGTCCACGCGTCTATAAATTCAATGAAGGCATTGAAAACGAACAGTGTTGAGTAGATATGAATCATTATTATCACCATTAATTTGTTAAAGTATGCAGTATGACTAAAGAAAACGATATCTCTTCAATAACCGAGGGCAATTCGCCGTTAGGCGAATTTTCTGTGCTAGGCGAGTTGGCGGGAAAGCTGACGTTTCTCATTCGTACTAAACTATGGCTGCAAATTATTGTAGGGATGGTTTTTGGGATCAGTATAGGCTTGCTCATCTCCCCAGATGGTGCAGCTTTAGTTTCACCACCAATCGCAGAGCTTA
The DNA here is from genome assembly GCA_964022105.1 of uncultured Methylophilaceae bacterium. Lineage (GTDB taxonomy): Bacteria > Pseudomonadota > Gammaproteobacteria > Burkholderiales > Methylophilaceae. The sequence continues at coordinate 12,137 of CAXIBZ010000017.1, read as the reverse complement.
TTTCAGGTTGGCTCGTTTTGCCAGGTCACTTATTCTTGGCATTAATTCAAATGATTATGCTGCCACTAGTGGTTTCTTCCATTGTACTAGGCATAGCTGGAGCTGACGATTTAGATAAGCTCCGTCAAATGGGGTTAAGGATTGTGCCCTTCTTTTTGTTAACAACAACACTAGCTGTATTGATAGGTGTGGGTCTCGCTATTCTCATTACACCAGGGCAATATATAGACCCGCAGTTATTAAGCAAAACACTTACTAACGCAGGGGCTACGGAGGTTGTTAAGCAATTAGAAACATTCTCTATTCGGGAACGAATAGTAGCCCTTATCCCTGCTAATCCACTCAGTGCAGCATTAGAAGAAAGTATGTTGCAAATTGTGGTGTTTGCAATTTTGACAGGCGTTGCACTAGCCTCAATTGATAATGTTCGTGCAAAACCATTGCTAGATCTCGCTCGCGGGGTTCAAGAGCTATCCATGAAAATCGTCAGTTGGGCCATGATTATTGTACCTTTAGCTGTACTAGGCCTGCTGGCGCAGATTACGATGCAAATAGGCTTGAAAGCAATGATTGGTATGTCGGTGTATGTTGGCGTGGTATTGCTTGGCTTAGCCATTTTATTGGCTGTCTATACGCTCATTGTGTTTTTTATGGCGGATATCAAGCCATCTGTTTTTTTAACGAAAATAAGAGAGGTTCAGTTATTGGCTTTTTCAACTTCCAGTTCCGCCGCAGTCATGCCCGTTTCTATTAAAACGGTTGTAGAAAAGTTTAAAGTACAAGCTTCAATTGCGGATTTTGTTATTCCATTAGGGGCTACCGTTAATATGGGTGGGACAGCGCTTTATCAGGTCATTGCAGCGCTATTTTTAACGCAAGTTTTTGGTATAGAACTTTCAAGCGGACAACTATTATTGCTCGCTGCTACTACAATAGGTGCTTCTATTGGCTCACCTAGTACACCGGGCGTTGGCATTGTCATTCTTGCTACCATTCTTGGTAACATAGGCGTGCCTGCTGCTGGCATTGCGCTCATCATTGGTGTGGATAGAATTCTGGATATGTCACGTACTGCGATCAATGTAACTGGTGATATTACTGCTTGTGTAGTGATGGAAAAGTGGCTTTCTCCAAAGGTAGATGGAATAAAACCTTCAGCTTATTTTTAATTTAAATCGGCCAGAATAGACTCGATAATATCGATACCTTCATTTAAGACCGCATTACTCACAGTCAGTGGCACCATAATTCTTAAAACATTGCCATACACACCACAGTTTAGAATCAATAGCCCTTTTTTTGCCGCCTCAACTTTTAATGTATTCGCAATGTCAGCGGCTGGACGATGTGGGTCTCCATCATGACAAAACTCAATACCTGTCATCGCACCTAAATTGCGGATTTCACAAATTAAATTAAATTTTTTCTGCATTGATTCAAAGCGGTTTCTTAATATCACACCAATTTCCATTGAACGGGTACATAAGTTTTCCTCTTCCACTACATCCAGTACTGCGTGTGCGGCTGCAATTGCAATTGGGTTGCCTGCATAGGTACTACCTAGGCCTCCTGGTAGTGCGGCATCCATGATATGTGCTTTACCCGTGATTGCTGACAATGTAAATCCACCACCTAAACCTTTAGCCAGCGTGGTGATATCAGGCTCAATATCGGTATGCTCAATCGCAAATAACTTACCACAGCGACCGATCCCACTTTGCACTTCATCTGCTACTAGTAATATCCCATGCTCATCACAGATATTTCTTAATCGTTTTAAGAAAGAGGGCGGTGCAGGAATATAACCGCCTTCACCTTGAACAGGCTCTACAAAAATGGCGGCAACGCGAGATGCTTCAATATCATATTTGAATATTTTTTGTAGACCATTGATAGCGTCATCTTCGCTAATGCCATGTAATGGGTAAGGGAAGGGTGCATGATAGATTTCAGCAGGGAAAGGTCCAAACCCTTTCTTATAGGGGTCTATTTTACCTGTCATCGCAACAGAGAACATCGTGCGGCCATGAAATGCCCCATCAAATGCAATAATCCCAGAACGACCCGTTGCTGCACGAGCAACTTTTACCGCATTTTCAATCGCTTCAGCACCAGAATTCATAAAAAAAGTTTTTTTAGGGGTAGCGCCTGGGGCGAGTTTGTTAAGGCGTTCTGCAAGACTAATATAACTTTCATAACCCACCACTTGGAAGCAGGTGTGGTTAAATTGTTTAAGTTGTTTTTCGACCGCTGCAACGACTTTCGGATGGCAGTGCCCAGTATTAACCACAGCAATACCAGCACAGAAATCTATATAGCGATTACCTTCGACATCCCAAATTTCTGAATTCAAAGCCCGCTCGGCAATAATGCAATGTGCATAGCTAATCCCACGAGGGAGCGCATCATTACGCCTTTGCATTAAGGCCTGATTGGACAAGCCATTTGTCGAATCTTTCATTTAGCCAATATCCATACACATATATTTAATTTCTAGATAATCATCAATGCCATATTTAGAGCCTTCGCGGCCAAGACCGGATGATTTAATCCCACCAAATGGCGCGACTTCATTCGATATTGCGCCTGTATTAATTCCCACCATGCCATACTCTAATGCTTCACCTACACGCCATACACGTTTAATGTCTCTAGAGTAGAAGTATGATGCCAAACCGTAAGGCACATCATTTGCAATAGCAATGGCTTCTTCTTCCGTTTTAAAACGAATAAGGGGCGCAACAGGGCCAAAAATCTCTTCACTGGCGATGAGCATCTCTTTGGTAATGCCAGTCAACACTGTGGGTGAGAAGAATGTACCACCTAAATCAGCTTTACTACCACCTGTTTGAACAGCTGCGCCTTTGTCTTTTGCATCTGCGATTAGTTTTTCAACTTTATCAATCGCATTTTGATCAATCAATGGACCCAAATCGGAGTCAGGGGCCAAGCCGTTACCTAATCTGAGTGCATTGACCTTATCCGCTAGTTTCTGTGCAAACTCATCATAAATACTATCTTGCACTAGAATACGATTGGCACAGATACACGTTTGGCCTGCGTTGCGAAATTTGCTGACAATGGCACCAGCGACAGCAGCGTCAATATCAGCATCATCAAATACAATAAACGGCGCATTACCGCCTAGCTCCATCGATGTTTTTTTGATGGTAGGTGCACATTGTTCGAGTAGTTTAATGCCAATTTCAGTTGACCCAGTAAAGCTTAGCTTACGCACAATTGGATTGCTGGTCATTTCAGCACCGATTTCTCTGGCAGAGCCAGTAACCACTGATAAAACACCATTGGGAATACCTGCGCGTATCGCTAGCTCTGCTAGCGCTAATGCTGTATAGGGTGTTTGGCTGGCTGGTTTGATGACTATACTGCAGCCAGCAGCAAGCGCTGCGCCAGCTTTGCGGGTAATCATTGCCGCAGGAAAATTCCATGGCGTAATGGCTACACAAACGCCAATAGGTTGTTTGGTTACGACAATGCGAGCGTCTGCTCTTGGCGATGGAATAATATCGCCATAAACACGCTTGCCTTCTTCAGCAAACCACTCGATAAACGAAGCTGCATAAGCAATTTCACCTCGAGCCTCCGCAATCACTTTACCTTGCTCTGTTGTCATGATTAACGCTAAATCTTCTTGACTAGCTAAAATGAGTTCATACCACTTTCTTAAGATTTTAGCGCGCTCCGCTGCAGTTTTCTTTGCCCAATCTTTTTGTGCGACGAAAGCAGTATCAATAGCTGCTTTTGTTTCATCTCTTCCCATTTTAGGAATAGTACCGATTACTTGATTCGAGGCGGGGTTATTGACATCGATTACCTCGTTAGAATTAGCATCCAACCATTGACCATTAATCAAGCATTGTTGTTTAAAGAGGGTTTGATCTTGTAATGTTAGTTCGCTCATGCGCTGGTGCCTCCATATCTCTATTGATGTACATGCTTTCGCATGGAGATAAGCATTGATATTAGTTTAGTTTAACCCAAGTCGTTTTAAGTTCCGTATACTTTTCTAAGGCATGCAATGATTTATCACGGCCGTTCCCTGATTGTTTATAACCACCAAATGGCACCGTCATATCATCTTCATCATAACAATTCACATGCACAGTACCGGCACGTAATGCCTTGGCGGCAAGGTGTGCGCGACTAATATCGCGAGACCAAACGGAAGCTGCTAAGCCATAAGGGGAGTCGTTGGCAATTTTAATTGCTTCTGACGATTCTTTGAATGTGATGACAGACAAGACTGGGCCAAAAATCTCTTCACGGGCTATTTTCATGGTGTTGTTCACATTGCAAAAAATAGTTGGTTTCACATAATAGCCACCACTCGCTTGCATGGTTTGTTCGCCGCCTGTCACGCATTGTGCACCCTCAGCTTTGCCCGATTCAATGTACTGCATGACGTTATTTAATTGGATTTGATCAACAATTGCTCCCATGGTCGTGTCATGATGCAAGGGATTAGCTGGTTGAAAATTAGGGATTAAACTTAACGCTTTATTAATAAATTGATCATGTACTGATTGATCAATAATTACTCGTGAAGGCGCATTGCAGCTTTCACCTTGGTTAAAAAAGATTGCATTGACAGCCGTTTCTGCTGCAGCATCAACATCCGCGTCGGCAAACACCACAAATGGGGATTTTCCACCCAGTTCTGCCCAGGCGCGCTTTAGATTGGATTGTCCTGCGTATTGCATGATTTTTTTGCCAACATTAGTAGAGCCAGTAAACGCAATACAATCAATATCCATATGAAGTGCCAATGGCGTACCAGTCTCTTCACCATAGCCTGGGAGCACATTAAAAACGCCTTCTGGAATACCTGCTTCTAATGCGATATCGGCAAGTTTTAATGCAGTGAGCGGTGATTTTTCTGAGGGTTTTAAAATGACACTATTACCAGTCGCCAATGCAGGCGCGATTTTCCAAGTAGCCATAATCATTGGATAATTCCAGGGCACAATCGCAGCCACGACGCCGACAGCTTCTCGTGTAACAAGCCCCAGTATATTGTCTGCTGTTGGTGCAATTTCGTCGTACACTTTGTCGATGCACTCGCCATACCACTGCAATGTATTCGCTGCTGCATTGACGTCCACATTGAGGCTGTAGTTAACAGGCTTGCCCATGTCTATGGTTTCCATCAACGCCAGTGTTTCAGTATTTTCTCGGATGAGACGGCTAAAGTTAAGCAGAATGCTTTTCCGCTCTTTTGGCGGTTTCTTAGACCAGCGACCATCTTCAAAAGCCGCTCTTGCCGCATTAGCTGCCAGCTCTACATCATGAACGCCGCATCGCGCAATCTCAGCAATTTTTTTCCCATCGATAGGGGAAATGCAATCAAACACCTGTCCACTTGCCGCCGATACGCGTTTACCGTTAATAAAGGCTCGGCCATCTAAATGTAGCTGATTGAACAGTTTTTGCCAGTTATGTTCATTACTATTCATTGCTTATATGAATCCTCGCAGTTTATTGTTTGCTAGCTATTTATCGAACATTGCTTAAACGTGCAACAACAGATGACGGCGTTCCCAAGGGCTAATCACTTTCATATACTCAGTATATTCTTGCCTTTTCACTGAGAGATATAACTTGATGAACTTTTCACCTAATAAGGTATGTAAATCAGGTACGGTGTCTAATAAATCCATCGCTTCCAGTAAGCTTCTGGGTAACTCTTGTTGATGTAAATAGCCACTGCCTAGCAACTCTTTTTCTGGTTCGATTTTGTTAATCATACCCAGATAGGTACAAGCGAGTGAAGTGGCAATCGCAATATAGGGATTGGCATCGACGCCTGGGACTCGATTTTCGAGTCGGCGTGCCGATTTTTTTGCTTCCGGAATACGAATACCGACTGTGCGATTATCACGACCCCACTGTACATTAATCGGTGCAGCATTATCACGCACCAAGCGTCGATAAGAATTCACAAAAGGTGCCATGAGCACCATGGCTGGGGGCAGGTATTGCTGTAAGCCACCAATCGCATGTCTAAACAAATCACTATCAGATCCATTTGCATTGGAAAAAACATTTTCACCTGTTTTTTTATCAATCACACTTTGATGAATATGCATGGCAGACCCCGGTTGATCTGCCATAGGCTTGGCCATAAAGGTAGCATACATATCATGTCGAAATGCAGCCTCTCTGACGGTGCGCTTAAATAAGAAAACTGAGTCAGCTAATTGTAAAGGGTCGCCGTGCATGAAGTTGATTTCCATTTGACCAGTACCCACTTCATGGATGAGTGCATCTATTTCTAAATTTTGCTTTTCGCAGTATTCATAAATGTCTTCAAACAAAGGGTCGAACTCATTGACAGCATCAATACTGTAAGCTTGTCGGCCAGATTCTGCTCGGCCGCTGCGGCCAATTGGTGCTTGCAGTGGCATGTCTGGGTCAGTATTCCTTGCTAGAATGTAAAACTCTAACTCAGGTGCAATCACGGGCTTCCAACCTTTTTGGTCGTATAAATCAAGCACTTTTCTCAATACTGATCGTGGCGCATATTCAATTAATTCATCTTGAAAGTTAAAACAGTCATGAATCACTTGCGCAGTTGGGTCAACAGTCCAAGGCACGAAGCAAACAGTATCAGGATCTGGTCGAAGCACCATATCACTGTCTGATACGCGAATAATGTTATTGAAAGCATCATCATCTGGATACTCTCCAGTGACAGTCATGCCTAGAATAGACTCAGGTAAGCGCATACCTTTGTCTAAGTGAAATTTTGTACGCGGTAAAATCTTGCCACGTGGGATGCCTGTCATATCTGGTAGCAAACACTCAACTTCGGTTATGCCGCGCTCATTCAGCCACGCGCTCATTTTCTCAAATCCAGCTTTTTCCTTTTTCGCTATTTCTTTACTGTCCATATGTCACCTATGCTGTTTTTATCCCTTGCAGGCTAGTCCAAAAGCCTCAAACAAGGCAATAGATTGTTTGTTTTCGATAGCTTTCCATTCTGGATGCCATTGAACGGCTAAAGCAAACGACGGGATGTTAGAAACTGAAATAGCCTCTATCAGACCATCGGCTGCTGTTGCTTCAACCGCTAAAAAATTGCCAAGTTTGTCTATGCCTTGACTATGAAGTGAGTTTACAGTGATTTCATCAGCCTGCGCAAATAATTGCGCTAAACGACCATTTTTTGTAATTTTAACGGTATGCGCAGGCCCATAATCAACCTCTGGGCTCCCGTTCTTTTCTCGCTGCTCCTTCATGTTATCCTCTAGATGCACTGCTTGGAAAAGTGTGCCTCCCATTGCGACATTCAGCTCTTGAAACCCTCTGCAAACCCCTAGTAGAGGAATGTTAGCATCCAGCGCCGCTTGTATAAGAGGAAAGGTTGTTGCGTCTCGATCTTTGTCTAATAGCACTTCATCATTAATACGTGTTTTTCCATATCTGCTGGGTTCTACATTAGAAACAGCGCCTGTTAAAAATAGTCCATCAATCACACTAAGAATGCTTGCAATATCTTGACGGTTTCCAATAGCAGGAATTAATAATGGCGTGCAGTTTGCAACATCAGAAATCGCATCAATATATTTTGAGCCTACCACGTTATATGGATGGTCTCCCAGCAGTTTAATATCTGCGGGAATGCCAACAATAGGGCGTTTTTTGTTCATAAATTTAGGGTTTCAGTGGTTGATATGGTAGATTTAATGCGCTTGCAACTGCTGCATGCGCAACATTGCCTTGATAAATATTAAGTCCATTTTTTAAATGTATATCGTCAGCCATGGCTTTTAAATGCCCTTTATTGGCAATCGACAGCACAAATGGCAACGTTGCATTCGTCAGTGCTAATGTAGAAGTTCTTGGAACAGCCCCAGGCATATTGGCAACGCAATAGTGGACAATATCATCTACGACAAAAGTAGGAGATTGGTGACTGGTAGCATGGCTAGTTTCAAAACAACCACCTTGATCTATGGCAACATCAACAAGTACCGAACCTGGACGCATAAATTTGAGCATCTCTTTAGTGATAAGCTTGGGAGCATGGCTGCCAGGAATTAACACCCCGCCAATTAACAAGTCCGTCTCTGGGAGTAGTTCACAAATATTCTCATGGCTTGAATAGGCGGTCGTTATTGCGTGACCAAAATCATGATCAATTTGCGTGAGCCTTGTTAACGATACATCCATAATCGTGACTTTTGCACCTAGACCGATTGCCATACGTGCAGCGTTAGTGCCAACGATACCGCCACCTAAAATAAGTACTTTGCCAGCAGCAACTCCTGGAACACCAGCCAGTAAAACACCTGCACCGCCTTGTGCTTTTTCTAAACAATGTGCGCCAGCTTGTGCAGCCATTCTGCCGGCAACTTCCGACATCGGTTTCAATAACGGTAATCCACCAAAGTGATCAGTGACCGTTTCGTAGGCAATGGCAATACAGTTGGATTTAAGCAGTAAATTTGCTTGTTGAGGGTCTGGTGCAAGATGAAGGTAAGTAAACAGAATTTGAACAGCACGTAACATGTGACACTCTGCTGGCTGCGGCTCTTTCACTTTGACAATCATATCTGCTTGCGCAAACACCTCGCCAGCATTTTTGACAATACTCGCACCGGCTTGCTGATATGCATCATTATCAAATCCAGCGCCTAGCCCCGCATTGTTTTCAATAATGACTTGGTGCCCGTTACGAATCAGAATGGATGCGCCGTTTGGCGTAAGACCTACGCGATACTCATGGTTTTTTATTTCTTTTGGTATACCGATTAACATAGCGCGATTTGCTTGAAAACTAAGACCATATGCATACTATCCTATGCTTAATTCAAGTAATTTGGAATAGCAATTTGTATTGTTTTTGTGCTGAGACTACTTTTTACAATAGAAAGGTGAGTGGTTTAATGTTGTTTTATCGCCAACACTGCTTGGTTACGTAATGTTCGCAATAGGCCTAACTCTTTTGAAGTTTCATCAAAGCCATGTGTGCTTTTACTATCCGCATAAAAACAACCAACTGCATTATCCTTAATCATAATTGGTAATAGCAAAAAGCTCTTGGCGTTAGATACTTCTTTGTACCATTTGGGTATTTTGGATGAGACTGTTTCAGTCGTTGTGTCCGCTATGACAATATCTGCGCCCTTGCCAACAGAGAGATGAAAAACATCAGCAGTATAATCTAAAGAGAATTTAAAAAGCGGCAATGCTTGGTCAACGTTAGCGCCATAGCCTGAGCGTGCGCGCATCGTGTGTGTCTTATTATCACGAATAAATAACAAAACTCGATGACATTGCAAGCCACGATACATGGTCTCTAAAATCATTTGTAAGACATCATTAAGATTAAATTCACCAATTAAGGTATTCATGATGTCATTAATACCGGCCTCTAAAATTGCCTCACCTGTCTCTTTATTTGCGCTAGGTGATTCATTTTGCATCAATGCATTGCTATCTAAGGTCGTTGATTGTTCGGTTTTAGTAATATCCGATGCTTTATCACTTTTTGTTAGTGACCCATTGGTATAGTCCGTGACACGTTGTAACCAAGGAGAACTTTTTGCTGCCAGCTTAACAATATTACCGCGAGCAGACACTTCTTTTAGGCTTTGCTCCAGTACCTTTTGAAGTGATGCAACATCAATAGGTAATGCTTTTTTATATTTAGCTACCAATGCTTGTATTGATTTATGCTTATCGTGCTTGTTTTCATTGGCAGCAATTGCTGATAGTTCATTTGCCAAGTTAACCGTTAGTCTAAGCTGACTAAATTCGTTAGATGGTGGCTTGATTTTATCATCAGGTAAGCCTTGCATGCCTTGTAATATTTGTTGCGGTAGTTTCCAAATTTTAGCAACCTCTACCCCCAGATTGTCATAAGACACACCAAGGATGCGACGAGAGGCTTCATGCTCAGAGATGCCTTCCGCAATCAACTGATTAACCTGCTGAGATTCTTCGTAAAAATAAAAAATGGAGAGTAAGTGCCCCAAGTGATGGAAAATGCCGCAAATCATAGCCTCTTCATAATTGCTAGCTTGTTGATTAATCGTCAGCTGGCGGGAAGTAAGACCAACAAAATAGGCAGCAATGACTTTATCAGATATTTGTTCTGATTGTGATTTGTTCTCGAGGAAGTCTAATAAAATCAATGAGGTAGCAATATTGCGGACTACATCAAAACCAAGAATAACAACTGCCTTGGAAATTGTACTAATTTTGCCACCGAACTGACTATAAGAAACGGTATTCACTACCTTAAGCAGATTGTTAGTCAGTGAAAAATCCTCAAGGATAATACTGCTAAGGGCTTGTATAGATGACGTTTCTGAGCTCACTACTTCATTGATTTCACTGATAGTGTTCGATAAAGCAGGAAAATCATCATGACTTTGTATCAGTCTAATGCGCGTTTCTAAATCTAATGGTTTCGATTTGTGTTCATGAGTCATGTATACATTATGAATCATGGCGATTAAAGTACATCGTGCAATCAAACGTAAAAAAAGCCCTTAACTATTCATTTGCGTTGACTACAGAGCCCAGAAATAACAAAGGGCTAGCCTAAGCTAACCCTTGTTTTATATGGTGCGCCCGAAGAGATTCGAACTCCTTACCCCTTGGTTCGTAGCAAGTTAATATCAATTTTTTCTTAAAATCCTTTAACATCTAATAGGACTTCTTTAAACATATAAATCTTATTTAAATCATATAGATAATATTTATTTATTTGTTATTTAAAGTCCTATACAATCCATATTAATATAATTAAATCTTTTTTAGGGTGTACCCATGGGTGTACCCATGAGATTGGAATTTAGATGACTAGATACCCAAGTGATGACATAGCAAACAAAGGTAAGCCTTGGACTATTAAAGCCCTTGATGCAATCACAGTTGAATGGAAAGGCGATACTCTAAGCGATGGGGGTGGTTTGTTTGGTGATGTTCGAGCGAATGCTGATGGCAGCATTAAAATTGCTTTCAAATATGGCTTTAAACTAAATGGTAAAAAGGTCTGGCATTATTGTGGTGTTTACCCTGATAAGTCATTAGCGGAAATCAGAAAGTTACGTGATGATGCAAAGATTGTAATTTCCAAGGGAATAGATCCTAGGGTTAAAAAAGTAACAGATAAAATTATTAATAGAGAAGAGCAGCAAGCTATTCTCGAAAGGGAGCTAAAAAGGAAGTCCGAAAGTCTTACCGTTCAAGAGATGTTTGATGTTTGGATTGCTGATGGCGTAAAACGCTCTGACGGTAACAAATATATACTCCAGACATTTAATAAATATATCATACCAGCAATCGGTAATATAAAAATTAGCAATCTCACTGAGCATCATTTAATCAACATTTATAAAGATGTTGTTGCCTCTGGTAAAAATGCGACTGCACTTGAGTTGTCGAAAGATGTTAAGCAAATGTTGACTTGGTGTGAAAAGCGTAAGCCATGGAGAGCATTGCTTATAGATGGAAATCCTGCTTCTTTAGTTGAGATTAATAAAATCCTACCAGGTGATTTTACAAAGGTACGAGATAGGGTGCTTAGCTTTACTGAAATCAGAAAGCTTAAATCTGTTTTTGATAACAGCACTGAGAATTATCAAAACGCAGATAAAAAGTATGGAGTTGAAAGACCGTTAAAAAAAGAGGTTCAGCTTGCGATGTGGATTAGTTTAAGTACGCTTTGTCGTATTGGTGAATTACTGAAAGCTGAATGGACTCATGTTGATTTTCAGAAGCGGATTTGGTTTATTCCAGCAGGGAATACTAAAGGCAAACGTGGTAAAAAGACAGATCATAAGATTTACCTTTCAGATTTTTCTCTGAAGCAGTTTAAGCAGTTGCATGCATTAACTGGTGATAGTAAATGGGCATTCCCTGCTAGATATAAAGATGGGCATGTGTGCGAAAAATCAGCATCAAAGCAAGTTGGAGATAGGCAAGTTAAGTTTAAAAAGCGTACAAAAGCACATCAGTATCGAGTGGAAAATAATAGTTTAGTTTTGGGTGATAAAGAGTGGACGCCACATGATATGCGAAGGACTGGTGCAACAATGATTCAAAGCTTAGTTGGTAAGCAAACAGGTATATTGATTGCAAAATTATGTTTGCATCAAAGCGTT
>CAXIBZ010000016.1:0-13277 GCA_964022105.1 uncultured Methylophilaceae bacterium | reverse complement strand
GGCGATTAATAAGGGTGTTAATGTGACTTTTTTGTATGAATTTACACTAGTAAAACCTAGAACACTTTGGTTTGATAAAGAAATTACCACCGCAAGCACCCATATATCAGTCAGTTATCATGCACTTAGCCGTCAGTATTTGGTAAGTCAAAATGGTCGTCAGACCTCTCATGAAATCTTAAGCGAAGCAATGATAGAGCTTGTGCAACTTTATGATTGGAAAGTGTTAGATAAGTCTATGGTTAATCCAGACGAAACCTATGACGCGACACTCAGTGTTAAATTAGATCAGTCTAAGTTACCCAAAGCAATACAGGTGGAATCAATTGGATCAGAAAATTGGAGTATGGTATCCGAACCGTATGAGTGGGTGCCAAAACTCTAAGTCAATAACATGAGGTATATCGTATTTTTCAGTACGGCGCTTGGGTTGATTTTGTTGTACCTGCTTTCTCTGGCAAGTGCAAATACAGCTATCTCGGGCAATTACTATAAGATATTACTGTATTTGAATATTGCGCTGGCTACTGTGCTCGTCGCATTAATCGCGCTGCAATTCAAAAATTTATATACTAATATCAAAAATCATGTTGTGGGCAGCAGACTGAATCTTAGGATGGTGAGTGCATTTGCCATGATGGCAATCATTCCTGGTGTTATTGTTTATGCAGTCTCGGTTAACTTTCTTTCACAATCTATCGAATCCTGGTTTAACGTTAAAGTAGAGTCAGCGCTTGATAGTGGCTTGAGTTTGGGTCAGCGCGCCTTAGATGCGCTACTTGCTGATATGGAGTTAAAGGCAGAGAGCATGGCCACCTCTTTATCTTTGCAGCCAGTCAGAGCCCAGTATCGATTGTTGAATGATTTACGAGAAAAGTCTGGCATACAAGATGCGACCTTACTATCACCAAGCGGTCGCATTATGGCCGTATCAAGCGGTGATTCAGCAACATTTTTGCCTGAGCTGCCCAGTCTCTCCCAATTAAAGCAAGCCAGTTATCGTTTAGTGGGCAAGGTGGAGCCAATCCCCGATAAGGGTCTGTATTTACGGATACTGGTGCCTGTAAACTCCACAGAGCTCACAGGGGATACGCTTATCCTACAACTATTGCATCCAGTTCCCAAAGCGCTTTCTAATACTGCGGAATCGGTGCAAGAGGTCTACCGCGACTATCAGGAGCTTTCTTATAGTAGAAATTCACTTAAAGATATATTCAAGTTAACACTAACGTTAGTTTTAATGCTAGCCATGCTATCGGCGTTAGCCATTGCTTTTGTGCTTAGCCGTAGACTTTCACAGCCATTAACAGTGCTAGCAGAAGGTACAAGAACAATCGCTGACGGAAATTATGACAAGATACTGCCAGAGCATGGTAAGGACGAACTGGGTGTATTGGTTAAGTCATTTAATAGTATGACGCGGCAATTGCAAGATGCTAACAAAGCAACCGAGCGTAATCGGGCAAGATTAGAAGCAGCGCGCGGTTATCTTGAGACAATTCTGGCACATTTATCTTCAGGTGTTTTGGCCATTAATCGAAATGGTGAGTTAAGAACGTTTAATCTAGCCGCTACGGATATTTTAGGGGTGAATTTAGGCCCGTATGAAAATGAAAAATTTACCAAAATTGCGACTGACCACCATTTTCTGGCCGAATTTGTTAAAGTAGTACAAACGCATTTTGAGCTTACCTTAGAAGCTGAGCAAACGAAAGCAGAGCTTAGCCGGCAACTAGAAGTATTAGGTCCTCAAGGTAAACAGTTATTATTGGTGCGTGCGACAAGATTGCCTGCAAACGCTAATAGTGGTTTCGTTGTTGTGTTTGATGATGTGACGACGATGGTTCAAGCGCAGCGTGATGCAGCGTGGAGTGAAGTCGCAAGACGTTTGGCCCATGAAATTAAAAACCCATTAACGCCTATACAGCTCTCGGCAGAACGTATGCAACTTAAGCTGTCAGAAAAGCTGAGTAAAGAAGATGCCAGCATGCTCAAGCGGGCAACAACGACTATTGTTAACCAAGTCGGTGCGATGAAATCAATGGTGAATGAGTTTAGTGAGTATGCGCGTGCACCTTCCGCTCATTTGACGAAAATAAATGTTAATCAGGTAATCAAGGATGTTTCAGGTTTATATGAAAACTCACAAGTTAAAATAAGCTATGATTTAGCGCCTGAGATGCCCGATTTAATGGGTGATGGCACGATGCTCAGACAGGTACTGCATAATTTAATGCAGAATGCACAAGATGCGCTGGTTGGCATGGAATCGCCAGAAATTATTGTAAAAACAACTTGGAATGATACCAATGTAAATTTACAAGTGAGCGATAATGGCCAAGGCTTTCCTGAAGACGTACTTGCACATGCATATGAACCCTATGTAACCACAAAAGCCCATGGTACTGGATTAGGATTAGCGATTGTCAAAAAAATGGTGGAAGAACATTTTGGACAAATTAAGATAGAAAATAACCCTTCTGGTGGTGCTTGTATTACTATACAGTTACCTCTGACACATGACATTGCATTAGAGTCGAAAAAGCAAATAAAAGCCAAATGATTTGAAGGTTAAGAACAAGATAGCAAGCTTAAGTATATTTTGAAGCGCGGTAGGATGTAAAAATTAACAAAATAGAAATAGAAAAGGTTAGAAGGAAGATGGCATCTAGAAATATCCTAGTAGTAGATGACGAAGTAGGTATCCGTGAATTATTAAGTGATATTCTACAAGATGAAGGTCACCGTGTAACAACAGCAGAGAATGCGCAAGTCGCAAGGGAGATGCGCCTAGCCAAGCGACCTGATTTGGTGTTGCTGGATATCTGGATGCCTGATTGTGATGGTATTAGTTTATTAAAAGAGTGGGGTAACGCAGGACTACTAAACATGCCAGTTGTCATGATGTCTGGACATGGAACGATTGATACAGCAGTTGAGGCAACTAGAATTGGTGCATTCGATTTTCTGGAAAAGCCGATTGCTTTACAAAAACTATTGAAAACGGTGGGAGAAGCATTAACGCACGCTGAGACTTTGCCAAAGACAGAGATGAATTTGGCAAGCTTGGGTAAAAGCCAGGTCATCAATGACTTAAAACAAAGATTAGAGCAAATATCACGTACAAAAATACCGTTATTACTTATTGGTAAAAAAGGTGGAAGCGTAGAACTATGTGCACGCTTTTTACATTTACCTGATACTCCTTGGGTAGGGCTGACTGAGTATGAAAAGCTTGCAAGCGCACCGTTAGAGGTGTTAAGTCAAGCAAGAGAAGGGGTTGTTTTTATTCAAGAGTTGACAGCCTTGAGTAAAGCGGAACAAAAGGGTTTGGCTTTACTATTATCGAATGCTAACAAGTATGACACGCGAGTGATTTGTGCCACAACCTATAGCTTGCCGCAATTAGCAGAAAACAAACTAGTCGAGGCATCATTGTTACAGATGCTTAGCAATAGTAATTTAAAAGTTCCTTGTTTGAATGATCATCCTGAAGATATTCCAGAATTAGTTGCATCAATGGCTACTTTGCTCTCGGAATCTTCTGAGACTATCCCATATAAAAGCTTTGATGTAGCAGCACTCAATGCTTTGCGTAATGCAGAATGGGCCGGCGATTTAAAACAATTGGAAGCCGTCGTGCAAAACTTAATGTTAACTAGTCTTGGAGACAAGATAACGCTTGATGATGTGACACGCGTATTAGAGCAATTTAATGACGCGCCAAGTGATGGAAATGTCGCCATGCCGATAGACTTGGTTCAGCCATTGCGCAGCGCGAGGGATGAATTTGAGCGTTACTATTTCAAATACCATATGAAGCTGGTAAACAATAATATGAGTAAATTGGCAGAAATTTCTGGTTTGGAGCGTACACATCTTTACCGTAAATTAAAACAGTTAGGTGTTAGCATTAAAGGTTAATACCCTATGGACATGTCATCTCTAGAATGACAGGCGTATGATCACTTGGCCGTTCTAACTTTCTGGGTGCTTTATCTATAGTACAGGTTTTGCAGCTAGGCTTTAAAGCATCGCTAACTAGAATATGATCAATACGCATACCATGGTTTCTTCTAAAAGCCATCATGCGATAATCCCACCAGCTATAGTGACCTCCCTCAGATTCAAATATCCTGAAAGCGTCATGTAGACCTAAAGCAAGTAGTGCTGAAAAGGCGTCCCGTTCAGCGGGGCTTACTAAAATGTCACCCTGCCATGTAGCAGGGTCATGGCAGTCTCTATCGTCAGGTGCAATATTATAATCACCTAATATCACTAGATTAGTGTATTTTTTCAGTTCATTTATCAGCCAGTTATTCAATGCAGCGAGCCAGCGCATCTTATACTGGTACTTTTCAGAATCGACAGCCTGACCGTTAACGACATAGACACAAATAACACGCACCTCATTAATCGTGGCTGAGATAACGCGTTTTTGATCATCTTCAAATCCAGCAATACCATATGTGACATCGGTAATTGCATGTTTACTTAAAATGGCCACACCGTTATAGGTTTTTTGACCATTGTGTACTGCATGATAGCCCGCCGACTCTAATTCTGCATAAGGGAATTTAGCATCTTCTTGCTTGGTTTCTTGTAAACACAATACGTCAATTGGATTTTCTTGTAACCAATCTAAAACATGAGGTAATCGAACATTTAGAGAGTTAACGTTCCAAGTAGCTAGTTTAAAAGTTTTGTTATTCATGGGGCAAATTTTAGCATGTAAGCTGTGTATCAACTATCAATAGAAAATGGTGATGATAATAAAAAAACCCCCACATTAGGATGCAGAGGTTTTGTTAAAGTTGCTCAATGCAAGAAAAGCTTAAATTTTAATTTCCATTTTATTATGCATTAAATGCTGGGATAATTAATTAGTCATACCGTTATGTCTGAGTAAAGCATCTATATTAGGTGATCTACCTCTGAATGCGATGAATGATTCAATGGCAGGTCTGGAGCCGCCTTTTGCGAGTACTTCATTTTTAAATCGACTTCCTGCCTCGTAAGAAAGCACACCTAGTTCCTCAAATAAACTGTAAGCGTCTGCAGATAGCACTTCAGCCCATTTGTAACTGTAATAACCAGCAGCATAACCACCTGCAAAAATGTGTGAAAAACTGTTTGGGAAACGATTCCATTTAGGCGGTCTAAGTACTGCAACTTCATCACGTACCTCTTCAATGATATCCAATGCAGTTTTAGGTCCAGTTGAATCAAAGTCACCATGAAGGCGCATATCAAACATCGCGAACTCTATTTGACGTACTGTTTGCATACCAGCTTGAAAGTTTTTTGCAGCGATCATTTTGTCGAACAAATCTTTCGGGAGTGGCTTGCCAGTGTCAACATGTGATGTCATGTTGCGAAGTACTTCCCATTCCCAGCAAAAATTTTCCATAAATTGGCTAGGCAATTCGACTGCGTCCCACTCCACACCTTTGATGCCAGATACACCGTATTCATCGACTTGCGTCAGCATGTGGTGTAGACCGTGTCCAAATTCATGGAACATCGTAGTGACTTCATCATGTGTGAATAAAGCGGGTTTATTCCCGACAGGGGCTGAAAAGTTACAGGTCAAATAAGCTACTGGCAATTCTAGCCCTGATACTTTTTTTCGACGACTAATACATTCATCCATCCATGCGCCACCACGTTTATTTTGTCGTGCATAAAGGTCTAAATAAAAATAAGCGATAGGCTTATTATGCTTGTCACTGATTTCATAAAATTTAACATCTTGATGCCAACTAGGTGCTTCAGCGCGATTTACATGGACACCAAAAATTGTCTCCGTCACTTTAAATAGGCCATTAAGAACTTTGTCTTCTGGAAAGTACTGTTTCACTTCTTGGTCAGAGAAAGCATATTTTTCTTCACGCAATTTCTCGCTCACATATGCAACATCCCAAGCCTGCATTTCATCCATGCCCATTTTTTTTGCATAAGTGGTTAATTCATACATATCACGTTCTGCATAAGGCTTAGCTCTTTTGGCTAATGTACCTAAAAAATCAGTCACTTGGCTGGGAGTGTCTGCCATTTTAGTAGCCAGAGATAGCTCAGCATAATTGTTAAAACCAAGTAGCTTGGCTTCTTCTTGTTTTAGTCTAAGTATGTCGCTTATCAGCGGTGTGTTATCCCACGCTGGATTGCTTAATTCCGATGCGCGAGTTGCATAGGCGCGATACAACGTTTCCCTGAGAGAGCGGTTTTCTGCGTATTGCATAACCGGCAAGTATGAAGGGAAGTGTAGGGTGAAAAGATAACCTGTATTGCCTTCGGCTTTGGCCGCCGCCGCCGCCGTTTCAATCGCATCTGCTGGCAAGCCTGTAAGTGCATCACTGTTATCAACGAAATGCTTAAAGTCGTTAGTATGATCCATGATGTTTTCTTCAAACTTGCTGGTGAGTTTTGATAGCTGTTCTGAAATGTTTTTAAAGCGCAACTTTTGTGCTGCTGGAAGCTCAGCGCCACCCAATTTAAAATCGCGTACTTCATGATTGATAATGGTTTGTTGAGTTGGGGACAGGTTTGAAAAGGCATCACTTATCTGGATAGCTTTGAACTTCTTATATAGACGCTCATCTTGTGAGATATCGCTACCATAATCTGTTAACTTCGCTAAATTGTTATTATAGGCTTCGCGCAGTTCTGGGCTGTTCACAACAGCATTCATATGCCCAACTTGGCTCCATGTGCGATTAAGTTTTTCGCTATGATCTTCCAGTGGGAGAGCAAAATTTTCCCAAGTCGGTATTTCAGTGCTGGCGGCAAGTCGCTCTACTAGGGCTCGGCCTTCTGCAATTAAGTTATTAATAGCTGGACTAACGTGTGCAGGTTTAATCTCGTTAAATTTTGGAAAGCCAGTAAAATGCAGTAGTGGGTTAGATGACAAAGTTAGTCCTTATATTCATGATTTAATTGATTAAGCGTAGACAGATAGGGTAGCGATAGGTTTCACCTTTGCTAGTGGCGATTGCAGCAAGAATAGATAAAATAATATTAGCAATCCATATAATGGGGATTAATGCTAAACCCACTAGTATCCAAATAAGAATATTGGCTACAAACATTGCAATTGCAATAGTGATTTGAAAATTAAGCGCCTCTTTCGCTTGGTCAGCGATATAAGCACTATCATCTTTTTTTAATATCCAAACAATAAGTGCAGGGATAAATAGAAAGATAGTGCCTGCTAAATGGGTAACGGTAGCGATATTTTTTTCATCACTACTAGGAACGATAATTTCGACTTCATTCGCCATGATTGCCTCTCCTGGTTGTTAATAAAGATATGGTGTCAACTAAGCTCTATTCAAGTAGTGATCTAAGTTAATTTTTTTAATTGTAGTTCTACTTTCTCAACATCATCAATTTTTAGAATACGATTTGCTGCTTTTGTTAATTTGTTTAAATCACTTTGCAGAATTTGTTGCTTAACACTCAGCAGTTGACTGGGGTGCATGGAAAACTGCCGTAAACCCATACCAAGTAGCAGCTTGGTCAGCATGGTGTCTCCAGCGATTTCACCACAAACAGCAACAGGTTTTTTCAATTTTTTACCTGCTTCTATTGTCATTAATATTAACCGTAAAACCGCAGGGTGCAATGAGTTATATAGGTGCGCGACAGTATTATCTGTACGATCAACTGCAAGCGTATATTGGGTGAGGTCGTTGGTGCCAATAGATAAAAAGTCTAATTCTCGAGCAAAAGCAATTGCATTAATCGCTGCCGCTGGAACTTCTATCATGCCGCCTAAAGCAACGTTCTTATCAAATGGAATTTTATCTTCTTCTAATGATTGTTTCGCTCTTTCTAATATTATTTTTGTTTGCCTAAGTTCTGCCAATGTCGTAATCATTGGGATGAGTATTTTTAAGTTGCCGTAATGGGAGGCGCGCAGTAATGCTCTTAATTGCGTATGGAAAATATGTGGTTCTGTTAAGCATAAGCGTAGCGCACGTAAACCCAGTGCGTTATTGGAGAGTACTGTGTTACTAAATTGTGCCTGCTTGTCAGCTCCTAAGTCCAGTGTCCGTATAGTGACAGGCTTTTTCTTCATTAATTGGACAACTTTTTTATACGCCTGATATTGCTCTTCTTCACCAGGAGGCTCATCCCGATTCATGAATAAAAATTCAGTACGGAATAAGCCAATACCCATAGCCCCTGAAGCACTTATCCCATTTAGACCTTCTATGCTTTCGATATTGGCAAGTAAGTCTATGTCAGTACCATCAATGGTTCTTGTCTTTGTGGACTTGATAAGTGAAAGTTTTTGTTGTTCTAATAACCACTGGTGTTGTTTGAGCTCATACTCTCTAAGGATTTCTTTGCTCGGGTTAACAACAACAACACCTTGGCTACCATCAACAATGACGGTTTCATCTTCCTTAATTAAATCATGTGCTTTTTGTAGCGCAATGATGGAAGGGATATTAAGACCACGTGCAAGAATAGCAGTATGAGAAGTCGCGCCACCTACATCTGTAATGAAACCAGAAAATTGATTCTGTTTATATTGAATAGCATCTGCAGGTGAAATATCATGTGCGACAAGAATGATCCTGTTATTACTTGTGTTTTTGCTTTGTTTAACAGGTTTTGCACTTGGATGCCCGAGCAGCACTTTAATAACACGTTCAACAACCTGAATGACATCCTGTTTGCGTTCACGTAAGTACTCATCTGTAATTGCATCAAATTGCTCTACGATGATGTCCATTTGCAATTTAATTGCCCATTCAGCATTGCAAAGCTCTTTACGAATGATTTTTTTTGGCGCTTGCGAAAGGGATGGATCTAATAAGATTGCGATTTGCGTATTGATGAAAGACGCTACATCAGCAATCAGGGTATCTGGCAACTCTTTGCGAACAGTTTCTAAATCTCGCTTTACTGTCCTAATTGCATTGGTGAAGCGAGTGATTTCACTGGATAATGCACTTTTTGGCAATTCATAATGAGCAACTTCCAATAGCGCATTGGATATCAAATGGGCTTTGCCAATAGCAATGCCACTAGAAACAGCTACACCATGTAAGCTAAAGCTTGACAATTATTCACCCTCGTCAAAATAGTTGTTTATCAGTTGTTTTAACGCCTCTATGGCTTCCACTTCATCTGTGCCTTCTGCTTCTAATTCGATAATTGAGCCTTTAGAAGCAGCAAGCATCATAACGCCCATAATGCTTTTTGCATCAACGCGTTTTCCATTGCGTATTATCCAGATATTACTGTTAAATTGGCTGGCAGTTTTTGTTAGCTTTGTTGATGCGCGTGCATGTAAGCCTAGTTTATTAATAATTTCAATTTTTTCTTTAATCATGTTGCACACTACCTATTTCAGTAAAATGGATGATGCTTTCTCGTCCGCTTGCAATTATCTTTTCAAGACAATAGGCAATGGGAAGTTCACGATTGCTCAATGCAACAATAAGCATGGGTAAGTTAATACCAGAGATACCTTCAGCATTGCTGATACCAACTAGCTTTGTAGCGATATTACAGGGTGTTCCCCCTACCATGTCTGAGAGTACAATAACACCATCACCATGGTCGATTTCTTGCATAATTGCTCTTGCTTTGAGTAATACTGCATCAGGGTCGTCGTTGCTCTTAACGCTGAGGGCAACAAGTTGTTCAGGTCTAGTGCTTAGCATATGGCTAGCGCACTCAATAAGGCTTTCGCCGAGTCCGTCATGCGTAATAATAAAAATACCAATCATATCTTCTCTTAGTTACTTAGTTCACGGTGTCTAACAATGACTTTGTGCGCAGATTTTTTAAAGTATTGACTTAATTCTTCAACAAAATAAACAGAACGGTGCTGACCGCCTGTGCAGCCAATGGCAATCGTTAGATAACTGCGATTATCTTGTTCAAAGCTTGATAACCACTTTTCGATATATTGCTGAATATCTGCCAGCATTTCTAAAGCCATGGGGGTGTTTCTTAAAAATGTAATGACAGGTTCATCTTGTCCAGTGAGCGGACGCAATACTTTGTCATAATGCGGATTTGGTAAGCTACGTACATCAAAGACAAAATCGGCATCTAATGGAATGCCTTTTTTAAATCCAAACGATGTGAACAATAACACCATTTTATTGGGCGGTTGTTTAATCAGTTCGCGAACGTAGTTACGCAAAGTGTTGGCATTAATGTTACTTGTGTCTATACGGCAACTAAGGTGACTCAGGTCTGACAGCAATTCGCGTTCGTGTGCAATACTCTCAGCCAGTGTTGTTTCTTCATCACTAAGAGGATGCTTTCTCCTGGTCTCACTAAACCGCTTTACTAATGTCTCGACGTTGGATTCTAGAAATAGTAAGTCAACTTGATTGCCACTATTTCTTAGGTGATCAATTGCACTGGGTAGGCTTTCTAGCGCTGCACTTCTACTGTCTATGCTGATTGCTACTTGATGATATAAGTCGGCCTCTACATGATGTGAAATCAAAGGTAGCATGGTTGCGGGCAGATTATCAATACAATAGAAACCGCTGTCTTCCAAAGCACGCAAAGCGACACTTTTCCCTGATCCTGATAATCCAGTAATGATAATCAAATGCATATTGTCAGTTCTAACCTAATCCTGCGGTATGAATGACATATTACCATTCTCTACAAAAACACACACTTTTGAAATGCGATTTGGCAAATTGCTGTGATTGAATTTACTTGTATGGTGTTTTATCTCTACCGCTATCATTTAAGTTTCAAGATAGCGGTAGAGATAGCTTGTGGCAAGCCAGCTTTTACGCTGGATAAAACAATGATTTAGTTGATGGTTTGGTGTTTAACAGCACCGTTAACTTTGTGATGATTGCTGCTTTTCTCTTTATGCTTGAGTACTTGACGGTCTAGTTTGTCCGTTAATATATCAATAGCGCTGTACATGTTTTCATCGCTACTCTCAGCATGCAAATCATTACCTGGCACATGCAGTGTTGCTTCGACCTTTTGAGTGAGCTTTTCTACACGCATCGTGACTTTAATGTCAATCACATGATCAAAGTGATTGCTAATTTTCCCTAATTTTGTTTCTACATACTCCCGTAATGCTGGGGTTACTTCTAAATGATGTCCTGTTAATTGTAAATTCATAATTAGATCCTTTTTTTGAATTTGTTCAATCTTATTCACTCTGATAAATTCAGGCGAGTAATCCTATCGAACAATTTTAGTGTACACCTTTGCGTGAATTATGTAACTAGCTCTTCGATAGATTTATAAAGATTTTCGTAAATTAGCAGGCGGTATATTGAGAGATTCTCGATACTTGGCAATCGTGCGTCTGGCCACAACAATGCCTTGTTTAGATAGCACTTCGCTAATCTGATTATCTGACATGGGCTTTTTAGGGTTCTCTTCTGCGACCAATTGTTTAATTAGTGCCCTAATGGCAGTAGCTGAGCATTCGCCACCGGCTTCTGTCGCAACATGGCTACCAAAAAAGTATTTCAGCTCAAAGATGCCACGAGGAGTTAGCATGTATTTATGTGTAGTCACTCGGGAGATGGTTGATTCATGGAGCTCAAGCTCTTCGGCAATTTCGCGCAGCACTAATGGGCGCATGGCTATTTCACCATGCTCAAAAAAGTTTCTTTGTCTATCAACAATCGCTTGTGAAACACGCAAAATGGTAGAAAAACGCTGTTGAATATTTTTAATCATCCAGCGCGCTTCTTGCATTTGGCTTTGTAAGTATTGCCCAGAGTTTTCCCGGTTACGCTTCAAAATATCTGCGTACATTTGATTGATACGCAATTTTGGCATGACGTCATCATTAAGTGATGCTACCCATATGCCCTTTATTTTTTTGACTACGACTTCATGCTGAATAAAGTGATCATGGCTAAACTGTGCAAAATCAGCACCTGGACGCGGGTTTTGAAGTTTTATAAGATCTTGTGCTGCTTTCAAATCGTGCTCATTGCAACCTAGTAGTTTACGTAATTTATTGAAATCTTTATTCGCTAACAATTGCAAGTGGTTGGTAACAATGTCTTTGGCGAGCTGAAGTGCTGGTGTATCTTTAGATAACATATTGAGTTGCAATAAAATACACTCTTGTAAGTTGGTTGCTCCGATACCTGCTGGGTCTAAATTTTGAACATGTTTAAGCGCGGTTTCCAGTTCAAGCAGCTCAACTTCCAGCTCAAGCGGTAAGGACTCCATAATATCTTCTAATGAAGCTTCCAAGTAACCGTTTTCGTTGATGCTATCAATCAGTAATAACATTAACCGTTGATCGCGTTCAGACAAAGACAACAACTGAATTTGATTTAATAAATGTTCGCGTAGTGTTTCAGCAACAACTTCCTGTCGCGTGAAGTCATCGTCATCCTCATCGTTATTTTGTTTACTACCTTCATCCCAATTGCTAGCGCTTCCATACTCTTCGTAGTCCTCATCAAAGTCATTTTGCTTAAAGTCTTCATCGCTAATTGGCTTTTCTTCTATTGCGTCTAGCGAGCTTGCGTTGTCATCTTGGTCTTGCGTATTTGCAGTATCTGATTCAGTATTATTTATAGCTTCTTTATTTTCTTGATTGTCATTATCTGTTGCGCTATCAATAGGAGCATCATCATCCCCATCGACAAGCTCCAACAAAGGATTTTCTTGCAGGATAAGTTCCAACTCTTGATTCAGCTCAAGTGTTGATAATTGTAATAGACGAATAGACTGCTGCAGTTGCGGGGTAAGCGCAAGGTTTTGAGAAATCTTTAATTGTAAATTTTGCTTCATCTTAAATTTAGAGTTTAAAGTCTCTACCTAAATATACTTCTCGTACGTCCTCATTGGCTACAATTTCTGCAGGGCTGCCTGAGGCAAAGACAGTCCCTTCGTTCACAATGTAAGCACGATCACAAATGCCTAAGGTTTCACGTACATTATGGTCTGTAATCAATACACCAATTTTTCGCGATGCTAAGAAACGAATGATCTTCTGAATATCTAGTACTGCTATTGGATCAATTCCAGCAAATGGTTCATCTAGTAAGATGAAGCTCGGATTTGCAGCTAAACAGCGGGCAATTTCTACACGTCTACGCTCGCCACCAGATAAGCTGACTGCACTATTGTCTCTGATATGCAAAATGTGTAAGTCATGCAGTAGCGATTCGAGTTTTTTATGCTTTTCTTCTTCCGTATAGTCTTGTAATTCAAGCACGGCCAAAATATTCTCTGTTACTGTCAACTTTCTAAAAATGGATGGTTCTTGTGGCAAATAAGCTAGTCCCATTCGTGCA
>CAXIBZ010000015.1:0-13516 GCA_964022105.1 uncultured Methylophilaceae bacterium | reverse complement strand
TGGGCATGCCGCGTTTTTCTACTTCTTCTACAACATAGAATAAGTACTTTTCACTTCTACTTATCATGGCTTCCATGTATTCTGGCCGAGAAGCATACCAATTTTCAAATTTTGTTGTATGTTTTGACGTAATGTCAGGCATCGCATAGCCTGCTTGTATACGTAGCCATATATTATTATCAAATGGGATAGTTTCTAGCGATTGGTCTAGTGCTAAGAATTGCTCTTGGTTTTCTGTGTTGTTGAGATTAGAAAGCGTATCATCTATTTCGGCATCAATTAAAAACTCAAGTTGAACGCCTTTGGCGTTTGTGTTTGCTTAAGATGCAGACGTTAAAAAAATAAAAAAGAAGCAAGTAAAAAAGCTTAATGCTGTTAGCACGACATGTGGCTGTTTTTTGGTTGCAGTTGAATCAGTGTTTTTTCTATACATGCGCAAGCTTTAATTAAAAAATATGCTAAATAGTATCGGTGGCTAAGCGGCTAGTCAAGTAAAAGATTTACTTTAGTTTTGTTTATTATCATGATGATTAATAATGGTTTCTTAGAGTTCTTATTTTGGTAAAAACAGATAGTTCATCAACATTATCAGCGCCTGAATTTCTGATGATTGTTGGTACAAAACATCTTAAAAATGGATTGATGTCAAGCTCTTGCGCAATAGTGCTCGGCAAGCTAGCTTGATTGTCTTCACGCAACTGTATTACATCAGCTTTTCTTGCATGCAATGCAGTATTATCAGGGTCTAGCGTAAGCGCAAATTCAATATTTTTGCTTGTGTATTCATGTGTGCAAAATACTTTGGTCATAGGGTCAAGCATTTTTAGTCGATTAAGTGAGTGCAACATTTGCGCAGGCGAGCCCTCAAAAAGACGGCCACAACCTGCACTAAATAAAACATCACCACAGAATAAATAACGGTCGTTTAAATAAGCGACATGTCCTAACGTATGACCTGGTAACCACCATACCGTTAAGTCCAGATTGATACTGGCTAAGTGAATGTTATTTCCTTCCTCTACTGCAGTGTGTTTAAAGTTGAAATTCTCATACTTAGGTGCGTATACTGGTACACTTTGATACTCTAATAGCTTTTTTACACCATCAATATGGTCAGCGTGATGGTGCGTGATTAAAATAGCACTTAACGTCAAATCGTATCGGGATAAAGTTTTAATCACTGGGTCTGCATCGCCAGGATCAACGACAACGGCGCTGTGATTATTGTGTAAAAGCCATATATAATTATCGACTAATGCAGGAATGGGTACAATGTGTAATCGGTCAGTATGCATATGCGTTCAATCGTTGCTTCTTACTTCCAGTTTTGGATTTATTATCTTTTTTGTCAATCATTAAATGCAGCCATATAAACAAGATAACTGGTTTGAAACCAATCTAGGTAAATATCTACTCAGTCAAGAGCAGGCTATTTATGACCTCGCTGTAGGTAATGTGTTTGGATTTTACGCGGTACAGATTGGCTTGCCACAGTTAGATTGCCTTAAAAATTCACGTATTCCAAATATTATTTATGCTGGCAATCAAAGTGGGGATCTTTATTGCCAGAGTACCTATTTACCATTTGCCAGTAATAGTATTGATTTAGTCTGTATGCCACACGCATTGGGCTTTAGCGAAAATCCGCATCAATCGTTAAGAGAAGCATCGAGAGTATTGGTCCCTGAGGGTTACTTGATTATCGCAGGCTTTAACCCATTTAGTGCGTGGGGTGTGAGAAGGATTTTTAGTCCTAAAAAAGCTTACCCTTGGCGTGGAGCATTTTTCTCACTATCTCGCATCAAGGACTGGCTAGCGTTGTTGGATTTAGAGTTTGTAGAAGTGGAATTCTTGAGCCATGGACTACCGCTTAATAATCAGAAGTGGTTAAAGCGCTTGTCATTCATCGATAAAATGGGCGAGAAATGGTGGCCAATGCTGGGTGGGCAATATATCATAGTGGCGAAAAAGCGCGTTGTGAACATAACGTTACTCAAACCAAAATGGAAGCGAAGCTTATTGCAGCCTAGTATTGCAGTGAGTGGCCATAAGAACATAAAACATAGCACAAAAACAGATACAAAAGATGATTGATGTTTTTATATGAGTAAGATAGTAGAGATATATACCGATGGTGCATGCAAAGGAAATCCAGGCGTAGGTGGCTGGGGCGCTTGGCTGAAGTATAACGAGCAGGAGAAATCACTTTTTGGTGGTGAGGTAAATACGACCAATAACCGCATGGAGATGACAGCAGTGATACGTGCGTTAGAAGCGCTTAAGCGGCCAAGTGTCGTAAAACTATATACTGATTCAGTCTATGTGCAAAAAGGTATGATGGAATGGCTGGCTGGCTGGAAAGCTAAAAATTGGCGGACGGCCAATAAGAAGCCAGTTAAAAATGATGACTTATGGAAGCAACTGGATATCCTTTCAAACCAGCATCAGATAGAATGGGTATGGGTTAAAGGTCATGCAGGAAATGAAGGCAATGAACGAGCTGATCAGCTTGCTAATGCCGGGGTTGCGCAAGTATTAGATTACCAACAATAAAACACAACATGAAGCAAATATTCTTAGATACAGAAACAACAGGTTTATATCCAGATCAAGGACACCGCATCATAGAAATTGCGGCAATTGAAACCATTAATCGTCAACTAACTGGCAATCATTTTCATCAATACATCAACCCTGAACGTGAAATTGACCCAGCTGCGCAAGAAGTGCATGGCATAACCTTAGACTTTCTACAAGATAAGCCTTTATTTGAGTCCATAGCAGCTGACTTTATTGAGTTTGTAAAAGATAGTGAATTAATTATTCATAATGCACCTTTTGATGTAGGGTTCTTAAATAGTGAGCTTGGCCGACTTGGGCTAAAGCCAGTTCATGAAGTTTGCGGTAAAATTACTGACACATTGAAAATGGCAAAAGATGCCCGACCTGGGCAACGTAATAATCTTGATGCCTTATGTCGTCATTTTGAGATTGATAACTCAAGACGTACTTTACATGGCGCATTGTTAGATGCTGAATTGCTCGCGGAAGTCTATATGGCGCTTACGCGAGGCCAAGACAGCTTAATGATTGATTTGGATCATGAAGATGCAATACATGATACAGATACATTGAGTACTAACTTGAATAACCTTAAAGTCTTATTTGCTAGTGCTGAAGAATGTGCAGAACATATTGAATACTTACAAGGTTTGGGTGCTTATGAAAAAATGTGGTAATCATAACGATTTTATAATCTTTAATATTTTAGGTAGAACATGAATAATACAATCGTAGTAACAGGTGGTGCTGGATTTATCGGTAGTAATTTTGTGAATGCATGGGTAAAACAGGGTTTAGGTAAGGTCATTAATATTGATAAGCTAACCTATGCAGGCAATTTGGAAAACTTATCTGATATACAAGGTGATGAAAACCATGTGTTTGTTCAGGCCGACATTGGAGACAGCAAGGTCATTGCAAACTTATTAGCTGAGCATCAACCCAAAGCGGTACTCAATTTTGCAGCGGAAAGCCATGTTGACCGGTCAATTCATGCGC
The DNA here is from genome assembly GCA_964022105.1 of uncultured Methylophilaceae bacterium. Lineage (GTDB taxonomy): Bacteria > Pseudomonadota > Gammaproteobacteria > Burkholderiales > Methylophilaceae. The sequence goes on along the minus strand of CAXIBZ010000015.1, from coordinate 9,955 downwards.
CTGGTGAGTTTATTCAAACAAACATCGTCGGTACATTTAATCTGCTAGAAGAAGTGCGAGCTTACTGGAACGCTTTGAATGAACAAGATAAAGCGGATTTCCGTTTTTTACACGTTTCTACAGATGAGGTTTATGGATCTCTATCAGCAACTGATCCTGCATTTAAAGAAACCAACCCTTATGAGCCTAACAGCCCATATTCAGCATCAAAAGCGGCATCTGATCATCTGGTTCGAGCCTATCATCATACTTACCATATGCCAATGCTCACAACCAATTGCTCCAATAATTATGGGCCGTACCATTTTCCTGAAAAATTAATCCCATTGGTTATTCACAACGCACTCAATGGTAAAAACTTACCAATCTATGGTAACGGTAGCAATATTCGTGATTGGCTATATGTTGAAGATCACTGCAGTGCTATTCGCCGTGTTTTGGAAGCTGGTAAAGTTGGCGAAACTTATAACATCGGCGGTTGGAATGAAAAAACGAATTTAGATGTTGTGCACACGCTGTGTGATATTTTGGATCAAGAAAAACCAAAAGCAAGTGGCAGTTACCGTGATCAAATTACCTTTGTTCAGGATAGGCCTGGACATGACCAGCGTTATGCCATTGACGCGACAAAAATTGAACGCGAATTAGGTTGGAAGCCAGCAGAAACCTTTGAAACTGGGATTCGAAAAACAGTGCAATGGTACTTGGAGCACCAGAGTTGGGTTGATAACGTAACAAGTGGCGAATATAAAAATTGGATAGGTAAAAACTATCAAACAAGGGAGGGTGCGTAATGGCAATGAAGGGGATTATACTTGCTGGAGGTTCAGGCACACGTTTATATCCAGTAACAGAAGTCGTATCAAAGCAACTGTTACCCGTTTATGACAAACCGATGATTTATTACCCCTTATCAGCGCTTATGCTGGGTGGCATTAGAGAAGTCTTGGTGATCTCTACACCTCAAGATACGCCACGGTTCAAGAGCTTGTTAGGCGATGGTAGTCAATGGGGTATGGAAATTAGCTACACGGTACAACCATCACCAGATGGTTTGGCGCAAGCATTTATCCTAGGAGAAGAATTTATTGGTGATGACCCCTGTGCACTCGTGCTTGGGGACAATATTTTTTATGGCCATGACTTGGCACAAATGACGCAAAATGCAGCGCAAAGACCCAAAGGCGCTTCTGTTTTTGCTTACCCTGTACATGATCCAGAACGTTATGGCGTGGTTGAATTTGACACTAGTGGAAAAGCAATTAGCCTGGAAGAAAAGCCAGCAAAACCTAAATCCCGCTATGCAGTAACAGGCCTCTATTTTTATGATAATGATGTTGTTGAACTGGCGAAAAATCTTAAGCCTTCAGCTAGAGGTGAGTTGGAAATCACAGATTTGAATCGCATTTATCTAGAGGCTGGCACATTGCATGTTGAGGTGATGGGTCGAGGCATGGCTTGGTTAGATACAGGAACACATGACTCTCTACTAGAGGCAGGGGAATTTATTCAAACGATTGAAAAGCGGCAAGGATTGAAAGTCGCATGTCCTGAAGAAATTGCTTATCGTATGGGATTTATTGATGCTGAACAAGTTAAATTGGTGGCTAAAAAATATGCCAAGAATGGCTATGGTGAATACCTAACACGGATTTTGAACGAACAGGTATTCTAAATGAATGTAATCAAAACAAAAATCCCTGATGTACTCATTTTTGAGCCAAAAGTCTTTGGTGATGATAGGGGCTTTTTTTATGAAAGCTTTAATGCGCGTGAGTTCGAGAAAGCAACAGGCATTAATGCACATTTCGTTCAAGATAATCACTCAAAATCTAAAAAAAATGTTTTGCGAGGCCTGCATTACCAAACGAAGCAAGCGCAAGGTAAATTAGTCAGGGTAACGCAAGGAGAAGTTTTTGACGTTGCGGTGGATTTGAGACGCTCATCACCTACATTTGGAGAGTGGGTAGGGGAGGTGCTTTCAGCAGATAATAAGCGGTCGTTGTGGCTACCAGCTGGTTTTGCACATGGCTTTTTAGTGCTTTCAGATACAGCAGAATTTCTTTATAAAACAACAGATTTTTACGCCCCCGACGCTGAGTGGATTATCAAATGGGATGATCCGACGATTGGTGTTGTGTGGCCATTGGATGGGCAACCTGAACTTTCTGCAAAAGATGCCGCTGGAAAGTCACTCTCTGAAGTTGAAACATACCCATAATAATGGATAAAAAAAAGATACTCCTGACTGGTATCAATGGTCAAGTAGGGCATGCATTACAGCGTCAGTTGGTAGGCTTTGACTGTGTTGGCTTGTCAAGACAAGATTTAGATTCAACAAATGTTGATATGATTAGACGGGTTATCCGTGAGATTAAACCAGATATCATTATCAACCCAGCTGCTTACACTGCCGTTGATAAAGCAGAATCAGAACCAGAACTGGCTTATGCTATTAATGCCATAGCACCAGGGGTGATAGCCGAAGAGGCAGGAAAGCTGGGCAGCGCACTCATCCATTTTTCTACTGATTATGTGTATGACGGCCGCAAATCATCAGCCTACTCTGAGCTTGATCAAGTTAATCCAATCAGCATTTATGGCAAAAGTAAACTGGCTGGCGAAGATGCGATAAGGACTGTAGGTATTCCACATTTAATTTTAAGAACCAGTTGGGTATATGGCGCTTATGGTAAAAACTTTCTAAAGACAATAATCAGATTAGCGAGTGAGCGGGAAGAGTTAGGTATAGTCGCTGATCAGTTTGGTGCTCCTACTGCTAGCATAAGTATTGCAGAAGGCTTACAGAAACTCTTGTTGAAATGGCTGCCACAAGATGAGCATCAGACTGGTGTGTATCATTTTACCAATACAGGAAGCACTTCTTGGCATGGTTTTGCATGTGAAATTGTAAAGCAATATAGTGCAATACAAAGGCTTAAAGTTGACGGAAAAAACATTAAACCACTCACAACTGCAGATTATCCAACGCCTGCAACTAGACCAGCAAACTCATGCTTAAATCATGATAAATTAAAATCCACGTTTGGTTTAGTATTACCAAGCTGGCAGGACGGGTTAAAAAGTGTTATGAAACAAATGACATCATCATCTAGTCGGTAGCATCTGCCCAACTATTCGGTGTTTCATAGAGTCGGACACGTTGTAGCTTTAAATGGTTACCATACATATCATGGTATTGCTGATTCAAAATTCTGAATGCTTCAGCTGCCATATTTTCTGCGGTAGGCACCTCTTCAAAAACAACCGTTTTGTGTCCAGTAAGTGTATTTAAAAAATCCAATACGGCATGATCTTGTTTATAAACCAAAAAAGCATGATCCCATACATTCACGACATATTCACGTGCAATACGCTTCACATCTGAAAAATCCATCACCATGCCATTTTCTGATGTTTCTGCTTTTTTAATAATCTCACCCTCTAGCGTAATTTCAATGGCGTAGCGGTGACCATGTAAGTTTTTACATTGGCTATTATGGTGTGGAATGCGATGCCCAGCATCGAATTCTAGACGCGTTGTAATTTGCATGATTTTAGTAATGTGATGCGATGATTTTAAAACATGGCATTATAGCAGGCAGACACTAAAACGATTGCACCCATTTGATGAAATCATCATAGTGTAGGGCCTTGGCATAATAGTAGCCTTGGCATTTATCGATATTTAAATTTTTTATCATCGCTAATGTTGCCGCATCCTCAATCCCTTCCGTTAAAACTTCTTTTCCTAAACTTTTAGCTAGCATAGCAATGGATTGTACTATTTCATAATCCTCTCTTGAGTGACGAATATTCTTCACAAAAGACTGGTCTATTTTGATGATGTCTATTGGTAATTTACGTAAACGTGATAATGAGGAAAAGCCTGTGCCAAAGTCATCCAGAGCAAACTTAAAACCCAGTAGTGATAGTGCGTTAATGACCGACTGTGTTTGCTCATTATGTTCTAAAAAACCATTTTCAGTGATTTCTAAAATAAGGTTATTGGGATTCATTTTCCATAATGTTAGCGCATTGCTGAATAGTGAAGGCAGTTCAGGGTCGTGCAAATCCTCAGCACGTAAATTCAACGTAAGATAAATATCGAGATTGTGGTTATTATTGATTTCAAACACATATCTACATGCAGTGTTAATTAACCAACGAGTAAACAGTTTCCCTTTACCCAAACTATTTAATATCTCCACAGCAATATTTGGTGCAACAATATGGCCAAATTTTTCAGACCAGCGTAACAGTAATTCTGCTCCAGCACATTGGTTTGTATTTAAATCTACAATTGGTTGGAAGTTAAGTATTAGATTGTTAGTGTCAAATGCCTCCATGATTCTGGATTCCAACACGATCTGATCATTGATTTTTTGCTCAAGCTCTTTGCCATATACAACATATGGTTGTCTTTTATTAATCGCATACTCGAGCGCTTTTTTGGCATTTCTGGATATTTCAGCTGCAGATAATTTTTTGTTTTTACTATACGAGCAGCCGATATGCGGTTTTACAAGAATGGACTGCCTATTAATGTAAACCAGTTCTTCAAATGCTCTGAATATTTTTGCAACCAATAAATCGAGCTGCGTCGGTTGATTGATTTGTGGAATTAAAAGTTCAAATTGATAATCACCATTAAAATATAGCTGGCTATTTTGGTTAATATTTTTCTTAAGGATACTGACAATCTGAGCGTTTAATTCTTGAGAGGATGATTTTGGTAGCAGCAACATATTGTTGTCAGTTTGGAAGTGGATTGAAAACAATGCTGTGATTTCATCTTCTTTTGCTTGATTAAGCGTTACCGTCAAGTTTTTGGAAAGTAAGTTGGTGTTAGGTAGTTGAACCGACTCATCAAAATTCATCACATAGTCTATGGTCACTTGATGGTAACGGTTTAGACTTTCTATTAAAATACTATGTAAAAATTGCCCAAATTGACTCGTTTTATTCAGACCGAAGTGATTTTTTAATGTAAAACAGTTCACTAATTTAAGTGTTGTTTCTAGTAGTGCACCTTCGTCAATAGCGCTCAGCCATAAATAAATGACTTGATTGATATAATCAGTAAATGAGTCAATATCATACTGTAACGGGCCGTTTTTTAATGAATCGCAGAGCGCATATAAATACGAAGATTCATCAAACGACAGTTGCTGCGATGTTAAAAAAGGGGTATCGATTTTTAGCTTGGATAAAACTAAATCAGGTTTGAGTTTGAAGTCGTTTAATTTTTCGATAATCTTTTGATTATCATAAGCAATTTCCACTTCGATCGTTGATGCTGCTTCTTGCAATTGCTCAGCCATATAGCCTATACGTAAAATTCACTGGGGTCTAAACCATAGCTATCTGCTGGAACGCCTTTTGTAATCGCATACACATCTCCATTAGGGGCCATTGGTTTGTGGATAAGGTCTAGTACAACAGGCGCTTCATATCGACTCTTGTCAGGATCAAGTAATAGCATCACACGTGGCATCAGCCGGCGCACTTGATTCTGTTGGATGACAACGCCAATTTCTCCAGTATTTAACTCTACTAATGAGCTTACTGGGTATATCCCCATAAACTGAATCAGTTGATCAATAATTTCACTTGAAAATTGTTTGCCGCTTAGCGCATGTATTTCATCTAATGCTTGTTGGTGATAAGCGCCTTGAGCATAACTTCTGTGATTAGTCATAGCGCAATAAGTGTCTATAAGGCCAGCAGCTTGTGATTGTAAACTTAGTCTGTCTTCTTTTATGTGGAAAGGATATCCACTACCATCAATACGTTCGTGATGTTCCGCAATTAATCGAATCACTTCTTTGGGAATGCCAGGTGTTTCTCTTAAAATTTTCAAGCTTTCATCTACATGTTTTTGCGCATACTCATATTCTTCGCGCGTTAATTTACCATTTTTTAATAATACATCCGTTGATAGTTTAACTTTACCAACATCTTGTAATAGCCCAGCCAACCCCGACATTTTGATCTGATCTTTTGAGAAAGCAAGGAAGCTATTGAATGCCATTAACGTAACAGAAACGTTCAATGCTAAATTATAAGCAAGACCATCTGCCTTTTTAAGCTTTGCTAGCCATAATAACGCATCAGGAGTGCGACCGATACTCTCTACCATATTATCAAGCACATCACTCACCCCTGTGATGTCAATTTGGTTATTGAGCGCAATGCTATTAAATAAATCCCTTGTAACGAGTTCTGATTTTTCAAAAACAGGGTAAATATGTGCGATTTCCTCTTCTACTGGCGGCTCCAACTCATAAATAACCTTTTCTTCTTCCGTTAAATGATTCAGCTCACTATCTAGATTTTCAAATTTAACTGATGACTTTAGTTTCTTTTTCGAAAAAAAGTTATTGATAAAGCCACTTACGCTGTCAAAAAAACCGCCAGCCGCATCAGGCTTGTTGATTTCTTTGGCGTCATAGGGAAGCGTTGTTTGTAAGGTGGCCGCTGTGCCATGACGTACATTAAAAATGGTACCTTCAAGTTCTTTAGGCACGGCATTTTTAACGGGTTGGTAATTTTTTACTTCACGCAAGATATCAACAAAAGATACTTTTTCTCCACGTCGGGCTTTGTTCAATGTCGGCGTTTTTGCATTATCTGGCTCAGTCGTTGTCCTAACCCCAACAACTCGCGAGCGTTTAATCGCTACTTTTCGCTTTTCTTCTGGAGTGAATTGATCTCCAATCGATCGAGTGCGATCAATATAGACGAATTCGCAGGTGGATTTCATTTTTTCCAGATCAGCAGGGTCTTCTAGCACAAAACCTTGAAGTAAAAAGTCTGACTCTATCCATGGTTTGTCCAGCTCTGCAACGAACATGCCAAGCTCCAAAGCAGTCACTGGTATTTTTTCATGTTTAATATTATTCATACTAATTATTCAATGTTTTTATATGTGCTAAAGCACTTTCTGCTAATGATGGTAAATGATAACCACCTTCAAGAGAAGAAATAATACGCGTATGATTACATTTTTTTACAATCTCCTTTATCTTTGTCGTTATCCAAGCATAATCTTCCTTAGTTAGCGCAAGATTTGCCAAGGGATCGTTAATGTGCGCATCAAATCCAGCGGAAATAAAAACAATGTCTGGCTTAAAATCAACTAAAGCAGGCTCAAATTTATTCAGGTAGATCGATTTAAAAGATTCTCCATCACTATTAGCAGGTAATGGTGAATTAAGCATATGCGCACTGCTTGATTCTGCGCCTCTGAAAGGGTAAAAGGGATGTTGAAATGTTGAGCACAACATGACATTAGGATTGCTTTTAAAAATATTCTCAGTGCCATCGCCATGATGAACATCAAAATCAATGATCGCAGCCCGATTTAATTGATATCGATCTAATGCATAAGCAACAGCGACAGCGACATGATTAAATATACAAAATCCTGCACTGTTCTCACGTCCAGCATGATGTCCCGGTGGCCTAATACAACAAAAAGCATTATCCACCTTATTTTGCATAACCAAATCAGTTGCTAACAATACCGCACCTGTAGCGCGCAGGGTTGCTTCTAAACTCATTGGCCCCATCGCTGTATCACCATCAAGTTTTACAAGGCCAGCTTTTGGGGCGATGTTGAAAATATAATCGACATAACGTTGACTATGCACCCGCAATAAAGCATCTTTATCTGCACTAGGTGCTTCATAGTAGGATAGTTTATTGTTAAGATCTGATGCCAATACTGCATTTTTGATGGCTGTTATGCGTGCGGGAGACTCTGGATGATGACCATCCATGACATGAAGCATGGTGTCTGGGTGTGAAATAAAAGCGGTTTTAGTCACAATAAATTAATAGTAGCATAATTTAATGTGCTGTTATTTCATTCAGTAGTTTTCTGTAGAAATCTAATCGTATCGGGTAAATATCACCATTGTTTGTTGCGTTAATAATGGCACAGTCTGGCTCAACTTGATGGGTACAATCGCTAAAGCGACAATGTCCTAAATAAGGCCTAAACTCAATAAATGCGTGTTCTATTTCTGCTTGGGTTAAGTGACTCAAGCCAAACTCTTGCAAGCCTGGTGAGTCAATGAGCGAGCTATTCTCATCAATGTGATATAAATGCGCAGCAGTAGTGGTATGTTTGCCACTGTCAAGCGTGTTGCTGACTTCTTGGGTTCTAACTAACGCATCCGGGAGCAGTGCATTAATGATGGTTGATTTGCCCATGCCTGATTGGCCAACAAGTACACTCTGTTGATTCAACAAAAAAGGCAGTAAAGGGGAAATATCTTTTTTTGCAGACAAGTAAACCGTTTGGTAATTTAAACTTTCATACACTTTGAGTTTACGCTTTGCGTTATTGGCTTCTTCTAGGTCACATTTGTTTAATACAATTAACGGTTTAATGCCCGCTGCTTCTATAGCGGTTAAACAGCGGTTAAGCAAAGCCTCATAAAAGCTTGGTTGCGTTGCTAATACAATTACTGCTTGCGTGACGTTGGCTGCAAGTGTTTTGCTTTTAAACGCATTGCTACGATAGAGTAGGCTGGTACGGGGTTCATAAGACTCAACAACACCCTCATGCTTATCTGTTAATTTGATATTAACGATATCACCACATGCTAAATCAGTTTTTTTACCTCTAGTGACACAACTGATTTTTGTTTTGTCGGATAGTTCTACTTGATAGCGCTTACCATAGGCTGCCGTCACTAAGCCTTGCAAGATTTGTTGTTGATTATTCAAATTGGTAGTAGTGTTTATTGAGGTAAGCGGCTGCGTTGAACTCTTCTTCGTCAAACCATTGTAAATTTAAATTGGTATTGCAGGCGCGTACTTGCGTAACCAGTGCTTTAGCAGAGTCGACTTTTCTAAATGGTCGCGTATAAATTTCAGAGCCATCTCCGCCATAGCTCGAAGCATGACAGCTGATGCAATTTTTTTCGACAAGCGCTTTACCTGCCGAAATATCTGCATCTGTAAAAAAATCAGATGCAGATGCATTGGTGGCGATAATGCTTAAATATAGGAATAAAAGCTTGTACATACTGCATCAGCCCGAAAATAGTATTAGCTGCTAGTATACGCTGCTAGCTTTGAAATGCGAATGCTAGCAGGCGGATGTGAATCATAAAAAGCAGAATGTAATGGATCCGGTGTTAGTGTTGATGCGTTATCACGATATAGCTTAACTAACGCTTCGACTAAATCCTTTGCATTGGCATTTTTTGCCGCATAGTCATCAGCCTCAAACTCATTTTTTCTAGAATAGCTTGCCATTAATGGGCGAATAAGAAATAGGAACACAGGCGATACCAACATAAATAATAATAGTGCCATGTAGTTAGATTCGTTAACAACGCCTAAACCTTGGTAAAACCACGGCTGGTTAATTAACCAACCAAGCAATGCTAGTCCGAGGAAGCTAACAAAAAATATCATTGCAATCCGTTTAATGACATGATGATGTTTGAAGTGACCAAGCTCATGTGCCAACACCGCTTCTATTTCCTCAATATTCAAACGCTCTAGCAATGTATCAAAGAAAACAACACGTTTGCTGTTACCAAAACCAGTAAAATAAGCATTGCCATGGCTACTTCTGATTGAGCCATCCATCACAAATAGACCTTGCGATTTAAAACCACATTTGCTTAAGAGAGATTCGATTCTGACTTTTAATGTCTCATCCGCAAGTGGTGTAAATTTATTGAATAAAGGTGCAATAAAAGTAGGGTACACAGCTAGCATGATAATATTGAAAATTGTCCATACTACCCATAAATAAAACCACCAATATTCCCCAGCGCTTTGCATTAACCAAAGTGCTGCAAATAGTACAGGCGCACCGAGTAAAAGGCCGACAAAGCTATGTTTAATCAAATCTGTAAAAAACATTTTGGGCGTCATTTTGTTAAAACCAAACTTCTCATCAACGACAAATGTTTTATAGTATTCAAAA
>CAXIBZ010000014.1:0-13699 GCA_964022105.1 uncultured Methylophilaceae bacterium | reverse complement strand
GGTGTCGCCATATATTTTTTGATTACCTCTGATGATAACGGCGTTACCAGTTGCGCGCATTTTTCTATCTAACTGCAAGTCTAGGGTGTCACCTTCGATTTCAATGGCACCAGCTTTCGCTTCTGGCAAAACTGTTTCTGGCACGTCAAACAGGTCAAGTGTCATTGTTTCGGCATGCCCAACTAAGCCATAACCAAGACAGTAAACACAGATAGCATTTGCAATGATTTTTTTTGCAAATGCAGATCTGAAGTCTCTAGTTTTTGTGCGATTGATGGTCAAGTGATTGTTAGGTGTTTATTGTCTTGTGATCTGACTGAAATACTGTAATTATTCTGCCAGTGATAAAATCCCTTAATTAACTTAAGTCATGATTGATTATTGTAACCATCATAACAACGACACATTATAATGCGTAACATCAAATTAAAGAAGGTACTTTGTGGATAGGAAATGTCAACTAGAGGACTGGTTACAGTCTGTGCTTAAAGGTAAAAATTTTACATTGAGTGTCGCATCAGCGGATGCAAGTTTTAGGCGTTATTTTCGCGTTCATCTGCCTGAAGAGACTTTTATTGCAATGGATGCGCCGCCAGAACAAGAAAGCTGTCAGACTTTTATAGACACTGCCAAGCTATTTCTGAGCTGTCAGCTCAATGTGCCTCGTGTTATTAATGAAGATGTTAAACAAGGGTTTTTATTGTTAAGTGATCTTGGGGATGAGACTTACCTATCGAAATTGTCCAATCAAAATGCGCAAGCACTATATTTTGATGCCACGCAATCCCTGATTAAGTTGCAGCTTGCCAGCCAATCAGACCAGTTACCACATTATGATAGCAATTTACTGTATCGGGAAATGCAACTATTCCCTGATTGGTATGTGGATAAACATCTAAATATTAAGCTTGATGATGCGCAAAAAAGCGTACTTGAAAAAACGTTTTCAACGCTGATGGAAAACGTATTACGTCAAGGTCATGTTTATGTGCATCGCGATTATCATTCACGCAACTTGATGGTTTGCGATAACAATCCAGGTATCTTAGATTTTCAAGATGCTGTCTATGGAGCAATTACTTATGATTTAGTGTCGCTGTTAAAAGACGCATATATCGCTTGGGAGGAAGAGCAAGTGATTGATTGGGCGGTGCGGTATTGGGAGCCAGCAAAAAAAGCAGGGCTGCCAGTACCAGACGATTTTAGTGACTTCTATCGTGATTTTGAGTGGATGGGTGTACAGCGACATATTAAAGTATTGGGTATTTTTGCCAGACTTTCTCACCGTGATGGCAAGCATGGTTATTTGAATGATATGCCACTGGTGATGGATTATCTGCGCCGCGCTTGTTATCGTTATGCAGAACTTCGACCAATGTTTAAGCTTTTGAATACATTGGAAGGCCATGAAGTTAAAGCAGGATATACTTTTTAATGAAGGTCATGATACTCGCAGCTGGACGTGGCCTGCGCATGATGCCGCTTACAGCAAATACGCCAAAACCATTACTAAAAATAGCTAATAAGCCCCTCATCGTGTGGCATATAGAACGCCTTGCACAAGCAGGATTTAAAGAAATAGTCATTAATCACGCTTACCTAGGATCGCAAATAGAACAAGCATTGGGCGATGGAAGCGAATGGGGGGTAAGTATTCAATATAGCCCAGAAGAAGACGCGCTAGAGACAGCTGGCGGTATTGCGAATGCTTTACCTTTATTAGGGGATGCACCTTTTTTAGTCGTTAATGGTGATGTGTTTTGCGAAATAGATTTCTGTCTAAAATTAAAAGCACCTTATTTAGCACATTTGGTCATGGTTGATAATCCGCCACAACACGCCCAAGGCGACTTTGCCTTAGATACAGGTGTGCTAAATTCAGACGGCCCAATAAAGCTAACTTATTCAGGTGTTGGCGTTTTTTCGCCGCAGTTGTTTAAGCACATCGTTAAAGGTGATTCAGCAAAATTGGCGCCGCTATTAATCTCGGCGATGGCTGACAGTCTGATTTCAGGCGAACATTATCAAGGGGTTTGGCATGATATAGGAACGCCTGAGCGCTTAAAGCTGCTTGATGCTAATATGAGCAACAGCGAATTAAATCAGCCTTAGCCATATAAAGCAGCAAATCTATGCAATAAAGATTTTCGTCTATCACTATCAATTCTCGATCTGATTGGTTTTGATTCAATCCTTTGTTTGAATAACGCATATCAGTCGAATGATAATGCTGCAGAATATGTATTCATAAAATTGAACCTAAGCAACAATATGCAACCAAATAGGCTAAAATGCATTTTGATAACAGAGACCCAAGGATAGTTTTTTGAGTTTTCCTATAAAAGAGTTTAGTGCTAGACGTCAGCAGCTCATGAAAGCAATGGGTGATGGTATTGCGGTAATCCCGACATCTTCTGAAGTCATCAGAAACCGCGACAGTCATTATCCCTATCGATTTGATAGTTATTTTTACTATTTGACTGGGTTTAAAGAGCCAGAGTCAGTATTAGTATTGATTGCTGGAAAGGAGCCTAGAAGCATTCTATTTTGCCGTGATAAAAATTTAGAACGAGAAATTTGGGATGGGTTTCGCTTTGGACCAGATGCAGCAAAAATTGAGTTTGGCTTTGATGAAACCTATAGCATTGATCAGCTTGATATTGTTATACAAAAACTGCTAACCAACCAGGAACAACTCTTTTATAGCTTGGGGTCCGATTGTCATTGGGATGCAAAGGTGATGCGTTGGCTAGGCGAGCTGCGGGAGCAAGCTAGAACAGGCATTCATGCGCCTGATCAAATAATGGATGTTCGTAAACTTATAGATGAGCTCCGTTTGCGCAAAACACCATACGAGTTAGATTTAATGCGCCGCTCAGCAAAGATCGCAGCAGGCGCACATTTGCGAGCAATGCAAAAAACCAAAGTCGGTAAAAATGAGAATGAAATTGAAGCTGAATTTCTACACGAATTCTATCGTAAAGGCGCACAAGCGCCTGCCTATACTAGCATTGTCGCTGGCGGCGCTAATGCCTGTACGCTGCATTACAATGCCAATAATTGTGAGTTAAAAAATGGTGATTTATTGTTGATTGATGCTGGTTGTGAACTAAATGGTTATGCCTCTGATATCACAAGGACATTTCCAGTTAATGGTAAGTTTTCAGCAGAACAAAAAGATATCTACGAGCTGGTGCTGGCCGCGCAAGTCGCCGCAATAGAGAAAGTCAGCACGCAAAACCACTGGAATGCCCCGCATGAGGCAGCTTTAGATGTGCTGATTCAAGGCTTTCTCGATTTTGGATTGTGTCAGGGTACGAAAGAGGAAGTGCTGGAAACTGGTAGCTATCGCCAGTTTTATATGCACAGAACAGGGCATTGGTTAGGTTTGGATGTACATGATGCTGGGGAGTATAAAAACAAAGCAGGTAATTGGCGACAATTGCAAGAAGGTAATGTATTAACGGTGGAGCCAGGTTGCTATATTCGCCCTGCGGATAATGTGCCCGAGCATTTTCATCATATTGGCGTCCGGATTGAAGATGATGTTGTCGTAACAAAAGGACCCTGTGAGATTTTAACAATAGATTCCCCGAAAACAGTTGCTGAAATTGAAGCTATTATGGCGGGGCATAAGTGAATCAATTGCATAAAAAACAATCACTGGTTATTGTTGGCGGTGGCCCCGTTGGTCTTGTGCTAGCATTAACGATGAGGCAATATGGATTGCCCTTCACCGTTTTAGAGGCGCGTAAAAAAGGAGATGCTTACCAAGATAAACGTGCTCTAGCCTTATCATATGGCTCCAAAGTTATCCTAGAAAATTTGGGTGTATGGCAAAACATTGCGGCAAATGCAACTGCGATAAATGAAATTCATGTTTCGCAGGCAGGTGGTATGGGAAGAACCAGATTGGATGCAGGAGAGCATGATTTGCCAGCATTAGGTTATGTTGTGTCATACGGCGCATTAATGCAGTCATTGGACACACAGATTAGTGGTGAAGGTATTTTATATGAGGCGGCCGCTACAGCAATCAAGCAAAATGATGCCTTAGCCGAGGTTGATTATAGTTATCAAGACGAAAAGCATACACTAAAAACTACTTTGGTAGCGATTGCAGAAGGTGGTCGCAGCTTAGGAGACATACCAGGTATTGAGCGGCATGCAAAAGCGTACGGACACGATGCATTGGTCAGTATGGTTGCCTGTGAGTTACCCCACCATCATATTGCTTATGAGCGCTTTACTCCTACGGGGCCAATGGCATTGCTGCCAAATGGGAAACGTGACTTTTCATTAGTCTGGACAGGTGAGAAAGCGAAAATTGACCGTCTAATTGAACTGGAAGAAGTAACATTTTTAGAAGAGCTGCACTCGGCATTTGGAGATAGGGTAGGTAGATTCCTCTCGATTGGTAAACGACTTACCTTTCCATTAGTCAAGTCAGAATTAAAGACGAAAGTCACACCACATATAGTGGTCATTGGTAATTCTGCACAGACTATGCATCCAGTGGCTGGTCAAGGGTTTAATGTGGGTTTGCGAGATGCCACATCATTAGCTAAGGTGCTTACCGCATCGACGCCTTCTGAGTGGGGCAATGAGGCTATGCTAAAAAGTTACGCCAGTACTCGAGTAAGAGATACAAAAGGAGGATTGCTGTTTACTGACTTTCTGGTCAATCTCTTTTCTAATGATTTACTTGGCCTATCATTTATGCGCGGAGTTGGGCTCGGTTTATTAGATATCGTGCCTCCAGCTAAAAGAATGCTAGTCAGTAAAATGAGTTATGGTAAATAAGGTGAACAACAGTAATCAGCACTTTGATGTTATCGTCGTTGGCGCTGGTTTAATAGGACTGGCCGCTGTGATTGCATTATCAGTTCAAGGAAAGCATGTTGCGCTAGTCGATGCAAAACCTAAACCCAAGCTTAACAAGTTAAACAAAGTTTGGGATAGCCGTATCTATGCATTGACGCCATCAACGGAGCGCTGGCTTGACCAGCAAAGAGTATGGTCGCTAATTGATCAATCACGCATACAATATGTGGAAGGGATGGCATTATGGTCACCAAAAAGTGAATCACCGCTTCATTTGCATGCCAGTGATGCTAATTTAAGCAATTTAGCCTGTATTATCGAAAACCAAAATCTAATACAAGCCCTGTGGCAACAGGTTGAAGCATTAAACATCCCTATCTTAATGGATAGCACATGCCAACGCATTGCGTATAAAGATGATCAGGTTGTTGTCGAATTCGATAAGGGTTGTCAAATAACAGCGCAGTTACTCGTTGCCGCTGATGGCGCTAATTCTTCTGTAAGGCAAGCCTTAGGGATAACGACCAATACGAAGGATTTTAATCAGACAGCATTGGTTGCTAATTACAAAATAGAGAATCGACATAACAATGTGGCTATGCAGTGGTTTAAACCGCACGAAACATTGGCTTTGCTACCAATCCCAGATAAATATATGTCTATGGTCTGGGCGATGTCAACGGATAAGGCACAAAAATTGTTAACATTAACAAAAGAAGAGCTTGCTGAAAGTGCAAGGCTAGCTTCAAATAATGTAGTCGGTGGTCTTATGCCTGTTAGTGATACTTCGTCATTTTTGTTGCGGCAGGTGACTGTTAGTAAGCAAACAGGAGAAAGAGTTGTTTTTGTCGGTGATGCAGCACATCAGGTACATCCTATGGCTGGTCAGGGTGCAAATTTAGGGTTTAGGGATATTATTGAATTAGAAAGCCTAATAAAAAGTAGTCATCCTTTGCAAGATATCGGTGATGCGTTTTTTTTACGCCAATATGCACGAATACGAAAAGCCGATATTATTCGGATGAACACATTGACATCTGGTTTGGATACAATGTTTGCGTTTGAATCAAAGGCACTAGCAAAACTAGTATCGCTAGGGATGCAGCAGTTAGACAAATACGCCACTATTAAGCGTGTTTTAATCAACCAAGCAGTTGCCTAAGCAGCTGAAATAGAAAAGGTAAAGAATGAAAATAAAACAGTTGGTTCTTATAGCCATGCTAGCAGCAGTACAGTTGGTTCATGCCAATGAAGCTGAGCTTAAGAAAAAAATTGAAGCAGCATATCCGAAATTTAAAGTGGAGAGCATTGTTAAAACGCCTTATGCTGGCTTATATGAAGTGTTTATGGGTGGGCAAATTATCTATACCGATGAGAAACTTACTTTTTTGATTGCGGAAGGCCATTTGGTCGATCCAAAAACAAGGAAGGATATCACTGGTGAACGTCTAGAAGAGTTGACGAAAATTGACTTCAACAGTTTGCCTTTGGATAAAGCGATTAAGGTCGTTAAAGGTAACGGTACTCGTAAGATAGCAGTTTTTTCAGATGTTGATTGCCCTTACTGCAAAAGACTTGAGCGAAATGAATTAAGCAATATTGATGATGTAACCATTTACACATTTTTATATCCATTGGAGCAGTTGCATCCTAATGCGGCAGAAAAATCAAAGTTAATTTGGTGTGCTGCTAATCGTGAGCAGGCGTGGAAGGATTGGATATTAAATGATAAATTACCAAAATCTGCAGGTAATTGTGAAGTGCCACTTGAAGAAGTAGGTGAGTTAGCGAGAAAGGTTGGCGTATCAAGTACGCCAACGTTGATTTTTTCGGATGGTAAACGGATGATGGGCGCACAGCCTTATAAAGCGATTGAGGCTGCGATGCGCAGCGCAACAGGTAAGTAAAAGAATTAATTTTTTAACCGCCAACCACTTGCCCCAACTTAAATATTGGTAGATACATAGCTATTACTAAACCGCCTATAAGCACACCTAGTACTACCATAATGATGGGCTCCATTAAACTGGATAGCCCTTCGACAGCATCATCGACTTCACTTTCATAAAAGTCAGCGACTTTTCCTAACATGCTATCTAGCGCACCTGATTCTTCACCAATCGCGGTCATTTGCAACATCATATTCGGGAATACCTCAGAGTTTTGCATGGCGACAGTTAGGCTGGTGCCCGTGCTGATTTCACTTTGGATTTTTTTGGTTGCATCATAGTAAACGCGATTGCCAGAAGCACCTGCGACCGAGTCTAGAGCCTCTACTAGCGGCACGCCAGCGCTAAACATGGTGGCTAAAGTCCTTGCAAAGCGCGCGAGTGTCGCTTTACGGATGACTTCGCCAAAAATAGGTAGCTTTAACAGTAAGCGATCCATAGTAGCCTGCATTTTCTCAGAACGCTTCCACGTGTAAAAGAAAAACCACAAGCCAAAACCAATGGCACCAAAAATAGCCCACCAGTAGGAAACAAAAAAATCAGATATTGACATAACAAGCAATGTTGGTGTTGGTAAGTCAGCGCCAAAGCTTGAGAATAACTCTTTAAATGCAGGTACTACAAAAATCATAATCACGGCTGTGATTATAAAAGCGACTACTATAATAGATACTGGATACATCAGAGCAGACTTGATTTTACTTTTGATGGCCAGAATTTTTTCTTTATAGGTTGCTAAGCGGTCTAATAAGGTGTCTAGAATACCCGCTTGTTCACCAGCGCCAACCAAGTTACAAAAAAGATTGTCAAAGTATAGAGGGTACTTACGGAAAGCTGCACTCAGGCTACTACCTGTTTCCACTTCTGATTTAATGTCGCCCAAAAGTTTGGCAACAGCTGGGTTGTTGTGGCCTTTACCAACAATATCGAAGGCTTGTAGCAGAGGCACACCAGATTTCATCATCGTCGCTAGTTGGCGGGTAAAGAGGGTGATATCTTTGTCACTAACCTTACCTTTTTTAGAAAAGCTGCTTTGTTTTTTGACTTTTGTGACGTTAATGCCTTGCCGTCTCAGTGTCGCTTTGACAAATGAATCACCATTTGCTCGCATTTCACCTTTGACAACTTTCCCTTTTTTGTCTTTGCCTTCCCAAAGGTAAGTGATTTGTTTACTAGCACTAGCGGCCATATTGCATCCTTAATTCATTTATTTTTGACAAATGAGCTACATTATTCATTGGTGCAGGCTTCCACTTCAGCAATTGAGGTGAGTCCTTGCATGACTTTAAGAATACCCGATCTTCTTAAGTCATTTACGCCTTCTTTTTTGGCTTGGTCGGCAATGTCAATTGCATTGCCATTTTCCATAATAATTCTTGCAATGGCATCGGACACAGGCATCACTTGATAAATGCCGACGCGCCCCTTGTAACCGCCATTGCACTGGTCGCAACCGCCTTCTTTAGGGCCATAGAGTTTCATTTCTTGTTTAAAGTCATCTTCGATAAACCCCACTTTTAGCAGCGCTTCTTTAGGTGCTTCAATCGGCACTTTACAATTTTTACATAAGCGTCTTGCAAGGCGTTGTGCAGTAATCAGGGAGACGGCTGAGGCAATATTGAACGGTGCTACGCCCATATTCATTAATCGGGTGAGAGTGGATGGCGCATCATTCGTGTGCAAGGTAGAAAGCACCATATGCCCTGTAGAAGCTGCTTTGATAGCCATGTCTGCAGTTTCTAAATCCCGAATCTCACCAATCATAATGATATCTGGATCTTGCCTTAAAAAAGATTTTAGTGCTGCAGCAAATGTCAAACCTTGCTTGTCATTCACATTGACTTGATTGATGCCAGCAAGTGGAATCTCTGCAGGATCTTCTGCAGTAGAGATATTCACACCTGGGTCATTCAGAATATTTAAGCAGGTATAGAGTGAAACTGTTTTACCAGAGCCTGTAGGGCCTGTAACCAAAACCAAACCGTAAGGTCGTTTGACAGCATCAAGTAGGAGTTTTTGCTGTTTCGGTTCATAGCCTAATGCTTCAATGCCTAGTGTGGCGCTGGTTGGGTCAAGAATCCGCATCACGATTTTTTCACCATGAATCAGTGGTAATGTACTCACACGAAAATCGATGGTTCGCGTTTTTGATAGCACCAGCTTCATTCTGCCATCTTGCGGTATTCTTTTTTCTGAAATATCTAAGTTAGAAATAACTTTGATACGCGAAGCTAGTTTATCTTTAATTGCTAAAGGAGGCTGTGCAATATCTCTCAGTTCACCATCAACACGGAAACGAATGCGATAAAACTTCTCATAGGGTTCAAAATGCAAGTCAGAAGCACCGATGTTAATTGCATCTAACAGCATCTTCTGTAAAAACTTAACCACAGGCGCGTCATCGACTTCTTGCGTGTTATCATCAGCTGCCTCTTCTTCTGCCCCACCCATTTCCAGATCAAAATCATCGCCTACGTCAAGTGATGACATGCTGGTATCTTTGGATTCTACAATGTTGTGTATCCATTTTTCCAACTTGTCATCTTCAACAATGACAGGAGAGAGTTTCATCCCCATTTGGAATTGCACACTATCGAGTGAATGCAATACTGTAGGGTCGGAGATGCCAACAAACAGAATATTGTTACGGCTTTGTAAGCCAATCACACGGTTCGTTTGCATTAGTTTTATATCAATTGTCTTTTCGGGTAGGTAATCAGGATTAAGCGCATCAAGGTTGAAATAGGGGAAGCCAAATGCCTTTGATGACACTTCCGCAATTCTCTCTGCTGAGAGTTTTTTGCTGGAGATAACCTGAGAAATAAACGGAATATTCGCAATGTCAGCTTGCGATTGCATGGCAGCAGCTTCCTCTTCAGTCAGCAGTGCTTCTTTAATTAACATACGAGCAAGCCCGCTTAATTTAGTTTTTGATGCAGTAATGGCCATCTTTATTCGTTGCTTTTAATCCAGTTAATTATATATTCTGTTTAAGCTACTGTAGTTAAACAATTTTTATACCTCATTTATAATGCACGTTATGTATGTGTTTGTAAAGATTAACTGTAGCGTTTTGCACCTGTTTACAATGAATGAGCAGGTATCTGGTGAGATAAGTACAACAAAGCGCAACAGCTTCTTGTAATGTGATTGCTATTTAAATTGCTATATTTTTCTGCATCTTTCAAACAGAATAAAAAAAGCCCCAGTTTAGCTGGGGCTTTAAAGAGGCTGCTACGATTACATTTGTTTAATGATCTCATCACCGAACTCGGCTGTGCCTACTTGTGTTGCGCCATCCATTTGGCTCGAGAAGTCACCAGTCACACGCTTGGATTGTATTGCTTTAGCCACCCCAGTTAATACCAAATCTGCTGCTTCAGTCCAGCCTAGATGTCGTAGCATCATCTCTGCAGACAGAATGAGAGAACTAGGGTTGGCGATATTTTTGCCTGCAATATTGGGGGCGGTGCCATGGGTTGCTTCAAACATAGCCACGGTATTACTTAGATTCGCACCTGGTGCGATGCCAATACCACCTACCTGTGCGGCTAAAGCATCACTGATGTAGTCACCATTTAAGTTAAGCGCCGCAACAACATCATATTCTGAAGGGTGTAACAAAATTTCTTGTAAAAAAGCATCTGCAATACAGTCTTTAATGACAATGCCATTTGGCAACTGGCACCAAGGCCCACCATTGATCTCAGTAGCACCGAATTCTTCTTTTGCAAGCGCATAGCCCCAATCTCTAAACCCACCCTCGGTAAATTTCATAATATTACCTTTGTGGGTAATAGTGACAGACTTTCTATTATTGTCGATGGCGTATTGAATTGCTTTTCGAATCAATCGTTTACTACCATCAATAGATACTGGTTTTATTCCAATGGCAGATGTGTCAGGAAAGCGAATTTTTTTGCGCATACCCATATCACTCAAAAACTGAATGACTTTATGTACTTCATCTGTGCCAGCAGCCCATTCTATTCCCGCATAAATATCCTCTGTATTTTCACGGAAAATAACCATGTCCGTTTTTTCTGGGTGTTTTACGGGACTGGGCACGCCTTTAAAGTACTGAATTGGGCGTTGACAGACGAACAAGTCTAACTCTTGACGCAATGTAACATTTAATGAGCGAATCCCGCCGCCAACTGGTGTTGTGAGAGGACCTTTGATTGAAATAACATACTCTTTAAGGGCCGCCATTGTCTCGCTGGAGAGCCATGTGTCTTTGTCATAGATAGTCGTGGATTTTTCTCCAGCATAAACTTCCATCCAAGCGATTTTACGCTTTTTACCATAGGCCTTATTGACAGCAGTATCGACTACCTTGATCATAGGTGGCGTGATATCTACACCGATGCCATCACCTTCAATAAATGCGATAATGGGGTTGTCAGGGACGATTAGCTTGTTGTTTTCGTCAACCGTGATTTTAGCGCCTTCGCTTGGGACCTTTATTTTTGATGCCATTGCTCGTTTCCTAATAAATGATAATTTTATTTAATAAGCCATTCAATGTTGTGTGTCAATTCAGTGCACACGAGAAACACCCAACTTTAAAAGACTATATTGATATTCCGAATGTGTATGCAGCAGGGCGGCTTGATACAGATTCTGAAGGATTACTTATTTTAACTGATGATGGCGCTTTGCAACACCGTTTAAGCCACCCTAAACATAAAGAAATTAAAACTTATTGGGTCCAAGTTGAAGGAGCTCCTCAAAAAGAAGATTTGGCACCGCTACATTTGGGCGTTGACTTGGGTGATTTTATAACCAAACCAGCCCAAGCTCGCATCATTGATGAACCAGCTAACTTATGGCAACGTATTCCTCCAATCAGAGAACGTAAAAATATTCCAACTACATGGCTTGAAATAAAAATAAGCGAAGGAAAAAACAGGCAAGTAAGACGTATGACAGCAAAAATTGGTTTTCCGACTTTACGTTTAATAAGGGCAACAATAGGTGCTTATTCTTTAGATAACCTTGCCTTAGGGGAGTATAAAATTGTAAAGAAATGATAATTCGTAGGAATGATGCATGAAGCCAGTAGTTGTATTTAGACATGCCCAATGCGAGGGTGCCGGCTATTTAGGAATTTTTCTAAATCAAGAAAAAATACCTTGGCAAGAGGTTCGTATTGATCTTGGTGAACAAATACCGAAAGAGGTCAGCCGATATAGTGGATTGGTTTTCATGGGCGGGCCAATGAGCGTTAATGATAACCTACCTTGGATACCGCAAGCCATTCAATTAATTCAGCAGGCTTTTGAACATGATATTCCCGTTATTGGGCACTGCTTAGGCGGTCAACTGATGAGTAAGGCATTAGGGGCTAGTGTGATTAAAAACCCTGTTGAAGAAATTGGCTGGGGTGCTTTACATGTTGATGAAAATGCCGATGCTAAAAAATGGTTTGGCAATACTAAACAGTTTTTAGGATTCCATTGGCATGGTGAAACTTTTACTTTGCCTGCGGGCGCAAAACGACTATTGTTCAGTGAATATTGTGATAATCAGGCTTATGCTATTGACAAACATCTAGCGATGCAATGCCATGTAGAAATGACAGGTGAGTTGGTCAGAAAGTGGTATCAATGTTGGGGACCACAAATTGAGTTATCTTTGAGTCCAGCAGTACAATCGAAGCAAGAAGTGTTAGAAAACTTGTCTGATCGTATCAAGCAACTTAATCAACAAGCGCATGCTTTATATGCTAAATGGGCAATGGGTTTGAATGCTTAGTTGGGAAAATTTTCCAGCAAACATAGCTCTCTCATACCCTGCTGTTGATTGAATCGGAAGCCGTTGTGGTAAAATCCGAGTTCATTTTAATATTGAGATTTCATCATGTCAGGTAACACCATTGGCACACTATTCACGCTAACATCATTTGGCGAGTCGCATGGCCCAGCTATTGGCGGAATAGTTGATGGTTGCCCGCCTGGACTAGCCATTTCTGCCGAAGACTTACAGATTGATTTGGACCGGCGCAAGCCAGGCACTTCACGGCATGTCACACAGCGCAAAGAGGATGATTTGGTTGAAATTTTATCTGGCGTGTTTGAGGGTAAGACCACTGGCGCTCCGATTGGTTTGCTGATTAGGAATACAGATCAACGTAGCCAAGATTACAGCAAGATTAAAGACACCTTTCGACCAGGACATGCTGACTATACCTATAGTCAAAAATATGGGGTCCGCGATTACCGCGGTGGTGGGCGTTCCAGTGCGCGTGAAACAGCGGTGCGCGTTGCGGCGGGAGCGATAGCCAAAAAATGGCTTAAAGAACGTTACGGTGTGATTGTGCGTGGCTATATGAGCCAGCTTGGTCCTATAGAAATCCCATTTCAGCGTTGGGATTATGTCAATGAAAATCCTTTTTTTTCGCCTAATAACGATGTGCTGCCTGAGTTGGAACAATATCTGGATACAATCAGAAATGAGCGTGACTCTGTAGGCGCACGTATTAGTGTCGTCGCCGAAGGGGTGCCAACAGGCTGGGGTGAGTCAGTGTTTGACCGATTAGATGCAGATATTGCACACGCGATGATGGGCATTAATGCTGTTAAAGGTGTGGAGATTGGCGCTGGCTTTGCCTGTGTTTCTCAGCGCGGGTCGGTACACTCTGATGAGATGACTTCTACAGGTTTCGTAACAAACCATGCAGGCGGCATATTGGGTGGCATCTCAACTGGTCAGTCGATTAACGTGAATATCGCATTAAAACCAACATCCAGCATTCCGCAAGCGCGGCGCTCAATTGATAAGGCTGGAAATGATGTAACGATGCAGACGACGGGCCGTCATGATCCATGTGTTGGTATTCGTGCAACGCCAATAGCAGAAGCAATGCTCGCATTAGTACTAATGGACCATGCACTACGACATCGCGCACAAAATTCGGATGTGAC
>CAXIBZ010000013.1:0-13737 GCA_964022105.1 uncultured Methylophilaceae bacterium | reverse complement strand
ATATCATCATACCTAATACCAATAGTTTCTTTAATGCGGCGATTAGTCATACGTGAAGGATTCTCAACAGCGATTGTAGTAAAAACCGAGTTTGGTACATAAATCGGATTTTTATTAAAACGTCTAATCTGCGTATAACGCCAGCTAATTTTTTCTACTGTGCCTTCAATATCTTTATCTGGTGACCGTATCCAATCACCAACGACAAACGGTCTGTCTGTATAAATCGTTAATCCACCAAAAAAATTAGCCAAAATATCCTTTGCTGCAAAACCTATCGCAATGCCGCCAATACCACCTGCAGCAAGTAATCCAGAAACACTAAACCCGAATGACTGCATCAACGTTAAAACGGCTGCGATGATGACAACAAGGTGACCTAGTTTTGATAGCGCATCAACGGTCGTATGATCAACATCTCCCTCTTTTTGTTCCTGCTGGATAAGATATCTCGAGCTAGATTCAGATATCAAATTCCAACTAAACCAGGTAATACAAATGACGATTACAGCCTCTCTGATGACTGCTACATATTCGACTAGATCACTTTCATAATGATTACCAAGTATCATCAAGGCAACCGAGATGCCAATCAACCAGATTGCATAGCGCAATGGTTTTCTTGCTGAAACGACTAAAACATCATCCCAAATGCTTTGTGTTTTACGCGCTGCTTTGATTACTTTTCTAAATATATAAGCAAACAAAAAGTGTACTGCTATCGTGGCAAGCAATACAGCAACCTCTTTAATCACCCACAATTCTTTTAATCCAAAAGCCTCTAATGCTTTTAATATTTGTTCCAAAATTCACCTCAAACAATCAATAGCAGGCAGAATATAACATATCCTAGTTTCTTATTCCCACCCTCGAGAAATAACCGTTTAGTAAAGTAACTATTATTCCAATTAAATTGGTAGTGATTAATGAATACGTGTTTCACAATCATGTAGAATATATTCTTAATATACCGAAGATTAATAATAACTTTAACATCCTGAGCAAATCCTTAATGAAAATATTTTCTCTACTCTATATTCGCGTAATGGCTTGGTCTAGGCTGCCAAATGCGCCATGGTATTTGGCCATGCTCAGTTTTGCTGAATCCTCATTCTTCCCCATCCCTCCCGATGTGATGCTAGCACCAATGTGTCTTGCCAACCCCAGCAAAGCATGGCGATTTGCCATGCTCACTTCAGTCACTTCTCTATTGGGCGGTCTGTTTGGCTATTTAATCGGTGCAGTTGCGTTTGATTTTATTTCGCCTTACTTGCAGCAAAGTCATTACTGGGAAGCTTTCCTAAAAGCCGAATTATGGTTTAAAGAGTGGGGGGTATGGGCAATTTTTATCGCGGGCTTCTCCCCTATTCCCTATAAAATTTTTACGATTGCTGCGGGTGCACTAGCGATGCCGCTCATTCCATTTACAATTGCCTCATTTATTGGTCGAGGTGCTCGCTTTTTTATGGTGGCAGGCCTCATGAAATGGGGTGGCCCGACCATGGAAGTAAACTTAAAAAAATACGTCGATCGTATTGGATGGGCAACAATCGCAATCATAATCCTTGCTGTAGTCATTTTTAAATAATGCGCTTATATAAACGCTTTTAAAACCTCTTTAATCAA
Source organism: uncultured Methylophilaceae bacterium (assembly GCA_964022105.1). GTDB lineage: Bacteria > Pseudomonadota > Gammaproteobacteria > Burkholderiales > Methylophilaceae. Next base: position 12,111 of record CAXIBZ010000013.1, on the reverse strand, counting down.
CTCAACGCGATGATTCAAATTGCCTAAGGTTACCGTGATACGTAATTTCTCTGGCCCATTCATGCGGCAACGTTTATCTCGCTGCAATAGGTTGATTAACTTAAGTGGGTCAATATCCGCTTTAGGATTGAACTGTAATTGAATGGCAGCATCAGACGCATCGATTTTGACAATGCCTAATGGCTTAGCTGCAATACGTAGTCGATGACAAGCGATTAATGCTTGACCAGGTTCTGGCAATAACCCAAAACGATCGATTAACTCCTCTTGCATCTCGTCCAAGCCATCATTGTCTTCACAGTTTGCCAATCGTTTATAGATAACTAAGCGTTCATGAATGTCAGGACAATAGTCATTGGGTAATAAGGCGGGCGTATGCAAATTGATCTCAGTTGTTACACCGAGCGGCGCGTCTAAATCAGGCTCGTTACCAGCTTTCAGTTGTTTAACAGCGTGATTAAGCATATCCGAGTAGAGGCTAAACCCTATCTCTTGCATTTCGCCACTCTGACTATCGCCTAATAACTCACCTGCACCACGAATCTCTAAATCATGCATTGCCAGATGGAATCCTGCCCCTAGATCCTCTAATAATTGGATAGCATCCAAGCGTTTTTGCGCTTGCGACGTTATTTTACGATGTGGATCGGTTAATAAATAGGCATAAGCTTGATGGTGGCTTCGCCCTACCCGACCTCTTAATTGATGTAACTGCGCCAGGCCAAACATGTCTGCTCTGTTGATGATAATAGTATTCGCGGTTGGTACGTCAATGCCAGTTTCAATAATCGTTGTGCATAACAGTAGATTAGAACGCTGTTGATAAAAGTCTCGCATCACATATTCCAGTTCGCGCTCGCGTAATTGTCCGTGAGCAATACTAATTCTGGCTTCTGGTAAGATTTTTTCTAACTTTTCTTTTTGCACGAAGATAGTATCGACTTCATTGTGTAAGAAGTACACTTGACCACCACGTTTAAATTCACGCATTACTGCTTCGCGGATAATGCCATCAGAGTAATCTGTATGGAATGTTTTAATGGATAACCGCTTCTGTGGTGGGGTTGAGATGACGGAGAACTCTCGCAAGCCTTCCATCGCCATGCTCAGTGTTCGAGGGATAGGTGTCGCTGTCAATGTGAGCACATCTACTTCTGCTCGTAACGCTTTCATTTGCTCTTTTTGTCGCACACCAAAACGATGCTCTTCATCTAAAATAGCCAAACCTAAGTTTTTAAACTTCACATCTTTCTGAATCAGTCGATGCGTACCAATGACAATATCAATCGTGCCATCAGCCAGTCCTTTTAAGGCTTCTGCTTGCTCTTTTTTCGTTCTAAATCGAGAAATTTCTGCAATCTTAATCGGCCAATCTGCAAATCGATCACAGAAGTTTTGATAATGCTGTTCTACCAGCAATGTTGTGGGTACCAATACCGAAACTTGTCGACCACCCATGACTGCAACAAAAGCTGCTCGTAGCGCCACTTCTGTTTTGCCAAAACCGACATCACCGCATACTAACCTATCCATTGGTCGCCCAGACTGCATATCGCCAATTACCGCCTCAATGGCAGAAAGCTGATCTGGTGTTTCCTCAAATGGGAAACCATCACAAAATGCTTCATAATCTCTCAAGCTCAGCTTAAATACATGCCCTTTTCTCGCTGCACGCTGCGCATATAAATTCAGCAACTCTGCAGCCGTATCACGGATTTGTTTCAGTGCTTTTTTCTTGGCTTTTTCCCATTGGCCACTGCCTAAACGATGCAGTGGTGCACTTTCAGGTGGTCCACCTGAATAACGAGAGATTAAGAATAGTTGTGAGACTGGTACATATAATTTGTCATCGCCGTAATATTCCAGTAACAGAAACTCGGTTTCACCTTCACCAAAATCAAGGTTCTGCAATCCGCGATAACGTCCTACACCATGCTGTTCATGTACGACAGGATCATTGATCCGTAGCTCAGATAAATCCTTGAGCATGCCCTCTGTGTTGCGTGCCTTTTCTTTCTCGCGCCGCCGCTGCTGGCGAACTGTAGAGGCATAAAGTTCCGCTTCTGTAATCACGACAACATCGCTCACAAACCCAGTATGCAGCGATGAAACACCCAGCATGACCTTGGCATTACTCTCTGTAAATTCAGCCCAGGTTTCACACACTGGAATCGTTAAACCCTGCTCTGTGAATAGATGTGACATCGTTTCACGACGACCCAAACTTTCTGCCACGATTAAGATGCGCTTTTTGGATACCTGAATAAAGGCTTGTAATTTATGTAGCGGCTGCTCTGAACGCCTATCTACATCAACTGCTGCCAGTTCTTTTTTAGAGCTTAAAACTGCGTTTATGACAGGAAACTGTTTGAGCTTTTTAAAAAAATCATCCGCTTTAATCAACAGATTTTCCGGCGGCAAAACGGGTCTTTCAGCATCGTATGCAAGCAATTTATAACGTGAATTTGCTTCATACCAAAACGTTTGCGCAGCCTTATCTAAATCACCATGCGCGCACAATATAGCTTGTTTAGGCAAGTAATCAAAAATACTGGCTGTTTCCTCGAAAAACAATGGTAAATACCACTCAATACCACCGGTAGCATTGCCTTTGCTTACATCTTTATAGATTTTTGCGCGCTGCGGGTCACCCTCAAATTGCTCCCTAAATTGACTTCTAAAAAGGTCTATACCCGCCTTGTCTAAAGGAAACTCTCTGGCTGGCAATAACCTTATTTCAGGCACTGGATACAGGCTACGCTGGGTATCTACATCAAAAGTACGAATTGTTTCAATTTCATCGTCAAATAAATCTATTCGATAGGGAAACACCCCTCCCATCGGAAATAGATCAACCAGTCCGCCGCGAACGCTAAATTCACCTGGACTGATTACTTGATTAACGTGATGATAACCAGCTTGAGCACATTGATGGCGAAGCGCCTCAATATCCAGTTTTTGTCCTTTACTGAGCATAAAAGTATGCCCAGCCAAATAGGCAACAGGAGGCATGGCCAATAATGCGGTCACGATAGGCACAATGACAATGTCAAAATTGTTTTGACTAATTTGATATAGCGTTGATAAGCGCTCTGAAATTAAATCTGGGTGCGGCGAAAACACATCGTAGGGTAAGGTTTCCCAATCTGGCAGCAAATGCAAGCTAATATCTGGCGCAAAAAAAGGTATTTCTTCAACCAAACGCTGCGCTTCAAACGCATTTGCTGTGATGATAACAAGTGGTTTTTTTGTTGTTTTTAAGTCACATGCTAGCTGAGCTAAAGATAGACTATCTAAGCCATTGGCTGCATAAGAAAAACGGGAACTTCGACCAGATAATGGGGGTATTAACTGCATAAATGAGATTGAAATGACTTGGTTTAGCTTGAAATTTTACCTATTATAACCTTAACGCGACCTTATCTTAGCGCTCAATTAATTTTTGAGCGTCAACACAATAATAAAAACCAAAATAAATAACGCATGGAGGGATTCATGGATGAATGATAAGCAATTAGTTGCAATTCATGCTGCAAAACAAGTTCAAAATGATATGTTAGTTGGATTGGGTACTGGCTCCACTGCTAACTTCTTTATTGAAGAGCTGGCAAGACGCCAGAATGAAGAAAAACTAAAAGTCACAACGATTTCCAGTTCTAATGTCAGCATGATTAAAGCGCAGAGCTTAGGATTGAATGTCATTGCACTGCAACAAGTCAGCACGATTGATCTTTATGTCGATGGCGCAGATGAAATCACGCCCACAATGACACTGCTTAAAGGACGTGGTTATGATTTGGTTATGGAAAAACTACTGGCAAAAGCAGCACATCAATTTATCGTAGTTGCAGACAAGTCTAAGTTAGTTAACCAAATTGGCAGCAATTTCCCTATTCCCATTGAAGTGATGCCTTTTGCATGGCAAGCGGCAAAGAAAAGTATCGAAAAAATTGGCGGTAAAGGTGATTTACGCCAGAACGTAGCGAAAGATGGATTGTCTATCAGCTCGTATGGTAGTTTGATTCTAGATATGCATTTTGATTCGGATATGACAGAAAACGTGTTAAATGATCAATTAAATAATATTCCAGGTGTTGTTGAGCACGGTATCTTTCTTGGGTTAGCAACGACTGTGTTAATTGCGGATGCAGGTAAGATTGAGGAAAAGCATTTTTAGGCTTTGAGCCTGTGCTATGTTCATATGTGTAGTCTTCGAGTAAATAGCGTATGGATTCAAAGCGTTGCGCGCTTAAGTTTACTCTTATTAGCCATATCGGCTTGCAGTAAAGATCCTACCACTGAAAAAAAAGTAGCAAAACGCGATGAAAATGTCATTACGTTTGTCACGCTGAATAGTCCCAGCACTTATTATGTCAATAGCGATAAGGAGTTTGCTGGCCTTGAGTATGATCTTGCTATTGCCTTTTCAAAATTCATCGGTGGTGATAAGCAGGTTGAGTTTATTGTGGCAAATACCATTGAAGAAGTGGTTGCCACCATTATCAGCAATAAAGCAGATATTGCGGCAGCAGACCTGACGATAACCCCTGCAAGAAAAAAGTTAATTGATTTCTCCATCCCCTATCAAGAAGTACAACAGCAAGTGATTTACAGTCGCTTGTTTACAAAAAAGCCCGCCAGAAACATTAATGACTTACTTGGTAAAAAAGTCGCTGTCCCTTCTTCAAGTAGCTTTGTAGAAAGGTTGATTGACCATAAAAAGAAGATTCGTGATCTGGAATGGTCAAATCGACCAGACATCCATTCTGAAGGTCTAATTGAAGAGGTTGCGCAAGGCGAGATTGAGTACACGATTGCTGACAGCCACTTATTCTCTGTCATCAAGAACTATCACCCCAACTTACGTGTTGCATTTAATTTAGGTAAACCGGAAAAAATTGCATGGGGATTCGCAAAAAAACAAAAGCCTGAGTTACTATTAATGGCAAACGCTTTCTTCTCACAAATCCGAAATGATGGCACATTAAGAAACTTGATTGACCGTTATCACGGCAACAGCAACCGATTGCACCCTATTGATATCCAAACATTTATCGAGCGAAGCAGAACACGATTACCACAGTACAAAAAACTGTTTAAAGAAGCCCAAGAAATTACTGGCTTAGATTGGCGACTACTCGCGGCTGTTAGCTATCAGGAGTCGCATTGGGATACTTACAGCACTTCACCTACTAAAGTACGTGGTCTGATGATGTTAACAGAAGCGACATCCGATAGGATGGGCGTGACTGATCGACTGGACCCCAAACAGAGCATTCCTGCTGGGGCTAAATATATTAATCTGATGATTGACACGATTCCGGATCGCATTCCTGAGCCAGACCGTACCTACATGGCGCTTGCTGCCTACAATGTAGGCTATGCTCATGTGGAGGATGCGCGTGTGCTTGCGCAAAAGCTTGGATTAAACCCAGATTCTTGGGTTGATGTCAAAAAAGCCCTACTAAACCTGAGAAGCCCTAAATACTACAATGAGGCAAAATACGGTTACTGCAGATGCCTGCAGCCTGTTGTTTATGTTGAATCTATTCGTAGCTATTACAATCTATTAACTCGTTCATATCCTGCACATGAGCCACTTGATAGTGACCCATTTAAAATTGCGAGTAATTAACCCTGATTTGAGAGATGACGGTTTGTCCGCCCATATAGGGTTGTAGTGCTGTTGGGATAGCGACACTGCCATCAGCTAGCTGATAGTTTTCTAGAATGGCGACCAAGGTGCGCCCTACGGCTAAACCAGAGCCATTCAATGTATGTACAAACTCTGTTTTACCATCCGCATTTTTGAAGCGTGCTTTTAAGCGGCGCGCTTGAAAAGCCTCGCAATTAGATACGGAAGAAATCTCACGGTAGGTATTTTGCGCGGGTAACCATACCTCTAAGTCATAGGTTTTGGCAGCTCCAAAGCCCATATCTCCTGTGCAAAGCGACACCACGCGATATGGCAGTTCTAACGCCTTCAGGATATTCTCTGCATGACTAACCATTTCATCCAATGCTTCATAGCTTTTGTTTGGATGCACAATCTGCACCATTTCGACTTTATCAAACTGATGTTGACGTATCATCCCTTTGGTATCTTTGCCGTAAGAACCTGCCTCAGAGCGGAAGCATGGCGTATGCGCAGTCAGTTTAATAGGCAGGCTTTCCATGCTGACAATTTCATCGCGCACTGTGTTGGTCAATGTTACTTCAGAGGTGGGAATTAAATACATCTTGCTATCATTATGATTCATTGAAAACAAGTCTTCTTCAAATTTCGGTAGCTGTCCTGTTCCCAATAACGTTTCTGCATTCACCAAGTAAGGCGTATAGCATTCGGTATAACCATGCTGCTCTGTTTGGGTATCTAGCATAAACTGTGCAATTGCTCGGTGTAGCTTCGCTATTTGACCACGCATTAAGGTAAATCTTGCCCCAGATAGTTTTGCACCTGTATCAAAATCCAAGCCCAGCGGCGTACCAACATCGGTATGATCTTTAACTTCAAAGTCAAACGTACGGGGCGTACCCACTTTACGCACTTCTACATTATCGGTTTCATCCATGCCCAATGGCACACTTTCATGAGGCAGATTTGGGACATTTAACAAGATATCTTGTAATTCTGCTTGAATATCTGCCAGGCGTGTCTCATCGGCTTTCAGTTGCTCACCAAGCCCCGCTACTTCTTTAAGTATCTCGGTAGCATCTTCACCTTTTGATTTGGCTACACCAATCTGTTTGGAAGCAGCGTTACGTTTTGCTTGCAACTCTTGTGTGCGTGTTTGCACTGTTTTGCGTTCCGCTTCTAGCGCAGTAAATTTGACTGTATCAAACTCAAACTTGCGGCTTTTAAGTTGCGTAACAACACTATCTAAATCATTTCTTAAGGCTTGGATATCTAACATTTATTTTTTCACTTTTCGTTTTAATGCTTGTTCGTCTAATGCTTTCAGGTGTTTCAATTTTTCCGATATTTTACCTTCCAAACCTCTGGGTGTGGGTTGATAAAACGAAATTGCCTGTAAATCTTCTGGGAAATAATCCTCACCTGCTGCATATGCTTCTGGTTCATTATGCGCATAGCGGTATTCTTTGCCATAATCTAATGCCTTCATCAGCTTGGTGGGCGCATTACGTAAATGCAAAGGCACTGGTCTTGATTTATCTTGTGATACAAAGGATTTTGCTTGATTGTATGCGTTATACGCCGCGTTACTTTTAGCTGCAACGGCCAAATAAATAACAGCGTTTGATAACGCCAACTCCCCTTCTGGTGAGCCTAGCCGCTCGTAAATTTGGCAAGCTTCCAATGCCATGGTTTGCGCGCGAGGGTCAGCAATGCCGATATCTTCAATGGCCATCCTCACGATGCGTCTTCCCAAATAGAGTGGGTCTGCACCACCATCAATCATTCTTAGGAACCAGTACAACGCTGCATCAGGGTTAGAGCCCCGCACTGACTTATGTAAGGCAGAGATTTGGTCATAAAAGGCTTCCCCACCCTTATCGAAGCGGCGCATTTTGCTGGCCATAGCGGTTTGCAAAAAGGCTTCATCTATCTCGACGATATTGGCACTATTAGCAGCATTGAACAATCCTTCAGCAAAATTTAGTAAGCGACGTGCGTCGCCATCTGCATAAGCCAGTACTTGCTCTAAAACAGATTCGGTTAAGTGAATACCTTCTGCTACTAGTGCCCTAGCCCGTTCGAGCAACTCGGCCAACTCTGGCTCTGATAATGCATTTAACACGAATACTTGTGCACGACTTAATAACGCGCTATTGACTTCAAAAGAAGGGTTTTCTGTTGTTGCGCCGATAAAGGTTATCAAGCCACTTTCAACAAATGGTAAGAATGCATCTTGCTGGCCTTTATTAAAGCGGTGCACTTCATCAACAAACAATATTGTTTTACGGCCTGATTGCTGCAAGGTATGCTCTGCACGCTCTACTGCCTCACGGATGTCTTTTATACCTGAAAGCACGGCGGAGATAGGGATAAATTCAGCGTCTGCGGTATTGGCGATTAGTCTTGCAAGGGTCGTTTTACCGACACCTGGTGGCCCCCATAGAATCATGGACGGTAATTTACCGGAGTCAAATGCACGTCTTAGTGGCTTGCCTTCACCCAATAAATGCGCCTGCCCAACCACTTCTGCCAAGGTTTTAGGGCGCAACAATTCAGCGAGGGGTGCATCTGGCGCTTTAGCTTCAAATAAGCTATCCACTGATATTAACCCAAATAATTAAATCGTTATTGTAACAGCTTGCTATCAGTAATATCAGCTGTTGGCAGGTGTTTGCAACCGTGATTATTGTTTGACGACATCAACACCATCAGGCGTTGTAAATAAAAATGATGAAAGTGATAAGCTAGGGTTGCGTTCCACTGCAGAAAAGTCAATCAAGGTAATGTTTTTGAAGCTGTCATACATTTCCATTTTCATCAAATGCTGCCCTTTAAAAGCCAACATAATCCGCTCAAAGCCACTATCATCATTTTTAGGTAACGCTTGCACCCATTCCAAACCATCTTCACGATTGATATTCTTGAGTACAAAGCTTTTTTCCACCTCTTTGCCGCCAGCAAGCAATGACGCAGGACTTGAGCCTAATGTTTGGCTCAATGCACGGATGGTGACTTGTTCTAAATCCTTGTCATACAGGAACACATCTTTTCCATCGCTGATAATTTCCTGCTCATAAGGCTTTTTATAATCCCAGCGGAATTTGTTTGGTCTTTCCAATTGCATGGTTCCATCAACCTCTTGCACGACTTTATTGGTGTTGTCTTTAACCACTTGATGGAATTTTGCACGCATTGAATTGGTGCTGTGATAAAAGTCTTTTAAGCTGGCAATGCCATCTGCTAATGCTGCGCTCGAAAAAAACAAACCTGCTACCAAACTACTAACCAACCATTTACTCATATTGACTATTATCCGCTTTCACTAATACTTCACGGCTACCGTTAGTCTGCATTTCTGAAACCAAACCAGCACGCTCCATATCTTCTATTAATCTAGCCGCACGGTTATAACCAATGCGTAGTTGTCGTTGTACCGATGAAATTGAAGCACGTCTTGTTTTCAGCACAATTGCAACCGCTTCATCATAAAGCTCATCCTTCTCACCAGCTCCATCGCTATAAGAACCAACTTCTGCGCCGACTTCAACCTCATTGGTTAAGATACCCTCAATGTAATTAGGTTCACCTAAGGATTTTAAATGATCGACCACAGCATGCACTTCTTTATCGCTAACAAATGCACCATGAATCCGCTGAGGATACCCTGAGCCAGGTGGCATATATAACATATCGCCTTGCCCGAGTAAGGCTTCAGCACCCATTTGGTCTAATATCGTACGAGAGTCTATTTTGCTGGATACCTGAAATGAGATTCTAGTCGGTACGTTCGCTTTGATTAAACCTGTGATGACATCAACAGAAGGTCGCTGTGTTGCCAAGACCAGATGAATGCCACAAGCACGCGCCTTTTGTGCTAAGCGGGCTATCAACTCCTCCACTTTTTTACCAACCACCATCATCAAGTCAGCTAGTTCATCTATGACGACCACAATGAGCGGCATTTCCTCTAATGGCTCTGGATCTTCTGGTGTCAGGCTAAATGGATGTGGGATTTTTTCACCCGCTTTCTCTGCTTCTTTAAGCTTTTGATTAAATCCAGCCAGATTACGCACACCAACGGAAGACATTAATTTATAACGGCGCTCCATTTCCGCCACACACCAGTTTAGGGCGTTGGCTGCATGACGCATATCAGTCACAACTGGTGCAAGCAAATGCGGTATCCCTTCATAAACTGATAGCTCTAACATTTTAGGGTCTATCAAAATCATGCGCACTTTGCTTGCTTCGGCTTTGTAAAGCAAACTTAAAATTAAGGCATTGATTGCAACAGACTTACCTGAGCCTGTCGTACCAGCCACTAGCACATGTGGCATTTTCGCTAAATCGGCTACTACAGGTAGCCCAGCAATATCCTTACCAAGTGCGATTGCTAATGGTGAATGCATATCAGCATACACTTTACTTCCCAAGATTTCTGTCAAGAAAACGATTTGCCGCTTAGGATTTGGAATCTCCAAACCCATGTAGCTTTTCCCTGGAATTGTTTCTACTACGCGCACACTTAATACCGACAACGCACGCGCTAAATCTCTTGCCAAGTTTGTGATTTGACTGCCTTTGACACCAGGCGCTGGCTCCAACTCATATCGGGTAATGACTGGGCCTGGCTGCGCAGATAATACTTTTACATCAATCCCAAAGTCGGCCAGCTTACGTTCAATTAAGCGAGAGGTGAATTCTAGTGTTTCATTCGACGGCAATTCAACCGTATTATTAGCTTCGTCTAGTAGATGCAATGGAGGCAAAGCAGAATCTGGATCAGATTCGAATAATGTTGCTTGTTTCTCTTTCAGCACACGCTCGCTTTTGACGATTTGCGTTTTTGCAGGCTTAATTTCAACAGGCTCCCTATCTTCCGTCCGTTTACGCTCATGTTCTACGTACTCTGTTCGTTCCTGTTCAAGTGCCTTACCTACTTTACGGTCCTGCCAATCGTGATACTTATTCCAAGCCCACTCGTAAGTATTAATCAAACCAGCGCCCAGTTTTTCTGTCATCATCACCCACGACCAGCCTGTAAAGAGACTGAAGCCAATCGCAAACAGTAAAAGCAAAATCATTGTTGTACCCGCGTAAGCAAACATACCGCGCAGTAATCCATCAATTGACTGACCTAATATTCGTCCTGAACCATCAGGAAAGATTTCCGACACACTTGCAATGTGCCCTGCTTCCAATGCACTTGAAGCGAGAATAAGTATCGCGAATCCGACTATATTAAACAGTAAGAGTGGTCGCTCTTTTTCTTTTGCTTCTATTTGATGATAAGTTAGCCATATCGTATAAAAAGCCAATACGACCCACCACCAGGCAGAATAGCCAAACAAATGTAACAACAAACTTGAAATAGAAGCGCCGACTTTACCGCCCATATTTTGCACAACGTCATTAGAGCTAGCAAAAAACCAGGAAGGGTCTTCGGCATCAAAAGAAACAAGTACAACAGCTAAGTAGAGTCCAACAAGCAGTAAGAATAACCACCATGCTTCATTGACTAAGCGTGCATGATGCAATTCTTTCTCGGTTTTAGGCATTTCTGCTTTTTTTGTAGCTTCTAAGGAGTTTTTTTTAAAAAACAATCTGTTATTACCCTAAATTAATGAATTCATCGATTCTGTCATTATAGCAAAACCAAATTGCTATATAGTGGTCATATTAATACAATACATTAAAGAATGTACCACTAAAAAAATTTAATATAGGAGATAAATATGGATATTGGTATTAAACCAAATGATCGAAAAAAAATAGCGGAGGGCCTATCAAAATTACTCGCTGACACTTATACACTCTACCTCAAAACGCACTACTTTCATTGGAATGTTACTGGACCAATGTTTAATACCCTACACTTAATGTTTGAAACACAATACACAGAACTTGCAGTTGCAGTAGATGACATTGCTGAACGTATCCGCGCTCTGGATGAGTATGCACCTGGTACTTATACGCAGTTTGCAAAATTAAGTTCGATCTCAGAATCCAAAGATGTGCCAAACGCTACGCAAATGATCAAAGAGCTTGTCGAAGCACATGAGGCCGTTTGTCGCACCGCTAGAAGTGTTTTCCCAGCTGCCAATAAAGCCGACGATGAAGCAACCGCTGACTTAGTAACACAAAGACTTCAAATCCATGAAAAAACTGCATGGATGCTGAGAAGTATGCTAGAAAAATAATATTGACTCTAATTTAATGGCAGTTTTTAGGTGTAGGCTAACTTGCGAAGCAATGTTAAACGAAGTGGCCGAAGCTAAAAACCGCCTCTAAGAAAGTTTAGTAAATCCCGTAAAAACAATTCACTGTCAGAATAGTTTTGTTATGGCCTTTAAATAAGAGTAGACCGTCCCTATAATAACGGTATCCACTTATAAGAAAGTTTCAAATGGCAAATAAACACGCAAAATTAATTATTCTTGGCTCAGGCCCAGCTGGCTATACAGCAGCGGTCT
>CAXIBZ010000012.1:0-13761 GCA_964022105.1 uncultured Methylophilaceae bacterium | reverse complement strand
GTACAAAATAATACATGATGCCTAAAAAGCCTGCAGTCAGGAAGAAGCCTACCGCATTATGACCATACCACCATTGCACCATTGCATCTTGAACACCTGCATAGGCTGAATATGACTTCATAAAGCTCACTGGGATAGCTGCGCTATTCACGATGTGCAACAAAGCAACCGCAATAATAAATGCACCAAAAAACCAATTTGCTACATAAATATGTCTTACCTTGCGTTTTGCGATTGTGCCGAAAAACACAATAGCAAAAGAGACCCAAACGACCGCAATGAGCAAGTCGATTGGCCATTCAAGCTCGGCATATTCTTTACTTTGCGTAAATCCTAAAGGCAAGGAAATGGCAGCCGCAACAATCACAATCTGCCAACCCCAAAAGGTAAATGCAGCGAGTTTAGGAAGAAACAAGCTTGCTTGGCTAGTTCGTTGCACGACGTAATATGCAGTTGCAAATAATGTACACCCACCAAAAGCAAAGATAACTGCATTGGTATGCAATGGACGTAAACGTCCAAAACTTGTCCAAGGCAAGCCAAGATTAAGCTCCGGCCAAACAAGTTGTGCGGCAATTATCACACCGACCAACATCCCCACGACGCCCCAAACGACCGCCATTATTGAAAACTGCCTTACAGCAGTATCGTTATAAGCCAACGATTCGCTTCCCAAAGTTTGCATTTTTCACCCCTTTACTAAAATTTCTATCAAGATTATCCTTTTAAAGCCAAGCTGACGATTTGATACAAGTCAATCTTCATGCAATATACGCTCACCCTCATCTTCAATATCTTCAAACTGGCCTGAATTTATAGCCCACCATAAGCCACCCAAAATAATTAAAACCAAAATGACTGACAGGGGGATAAGTAAGAAAAGTATATCCATATTAAACTGCCAAACCTTTAATTGTATCAAGTTTTGCGAGGCGCGCTGCATTTAAGATAACAAACAGGGAACTTAGCGCCATCCCTAAGCCAGCCAACCAAGCTGGCAGATAACCTGCTATTGCAAGCGGTACACATATAGCATTGTAGGCAGCAGCCCATACTAGATTCTGTCTTACAATATTCATTGTGTTGTTTGCCTGCTCTAACATGTAAGGAACCATAGCGAGTTGCCCCTGTAAGACCACAAAATCTGACTGCGATTGGGCAAGCGGTACAGCTTGACCCATTGCAAGAGAAACGTGTGCGCTAGCTAATACGGGCCCATCATTGAGACCATCGCCTACCATCAGCACTTTTCGCCCTTGATTTTTCAACGCTTGAATATGGTTCAATTTATCTTGTGGCGAGCAATCGCCATAAACATATTTAATCCCTACAGCATCCGCAACTCGTTGCACCGCAGTTAACTTATCGCCTGATAATACTTCAACACGTATATGCTTTTGAGTGACTTCATTCACTGAAAAAGCTGCATCGTCTTTAATAGATTCTAATACTTCAAAGCTAGCTAACCAAGCTTTATCCGATATCAAATGGACTATTGTGTTTTTTCTATTGTTATTCTCTGACTTCTGTAAATCACAAAACCTGCTACTACCAAACTTTAGTTTGCCAAACGCAGAGTCTGCCAACAAACCAGCACCTGATACTTCTTGCACGTTTGTTACTGAAGCTGACCCTTCTATTGTCGATGCCGCTTCAACAATTGCCCTTGAAACTGGATGTAATGAATGCCTCGCCATTGCGCTAGCTAGTTGCAGGGCTTGTGTTTCTGTGATGCTCTTATCGGTAGTGATAGCACTCACTTCCATTCGATCCAGCGTTAGAGTGCCTGTTTTATCAAATACGATCGTATCAACATTCATTAGTGCCTCCAGTGCTTGCATCCTACGCACCAGAATGCCAGAGCGCGCTAGCTTACCTGACATAGTAAGCATCGCCGCAGGCGTTGCCAAAGATAAAGCACAAGGACAGGTCACAATCAATACTGCAACAGCTGTCATCAATGCACGGCTAGGGTCAACATGCCATAAATAAAATGCAGCACTTGCTGCTGCTAATAAAACCAATATCAAAAATGGGTGTGCAATTCGATCGGCTAGAATAGCTAACCTTGGTTTATCAATTGATGCGCGTTCCATCAAAGCAACAATTTGCGCATAACGTGTTGTTTCACCAATTTTCTCAACTTCCGCTTCAACAGCTGCGCTTAAATTATGGCTACCTGCAATTACCTCTGCACCTAGTCTTTTCAATACTGGGCGTGACTCGCCAGTCAATAAGGACTCGTCTGCATTCGTTTCACCTGAGGTTATCTTGCCGTCAGCAGGAAACGCCTCCCCTGGCAGCACCCGCACAACATCACCAAGCTTCAATCGTCTCACAGCGATGCGCTCAAATTGCCCATCTGCATTTTTACGGGCAATCGTGCTTGGCAAACGTCGCATCAACACATCCAAGGCACCCGCTGTTTTATCCCGCATACGTAGCTCAATCCAGCGACCTGTAAGCAGGAAGAACACCAACATTGTTAGTGAGTCAAAATAGACCTCTGAGCCCCACCAACCGCTTGGATCGAAAGTCGCTGCAGAGCTCACTAAAAATGCAATGACAATACCCAATGAAACCGGCAAGTCCATACTGATCTGGCGCTGTCTAATGTCAGTCAATGCGCTTTTAAAGAAAGGGCCACTTGAGAAAAACATCACAGGTAGTGTCAAGACCCAAGATGCCCAGCGCAATAAATTAAGCGTGTCCGGAGACATCTCACCCGGATTAGCATAGTATGTTGGCATGGTGTACATCATCACCTGCATCATGCAAAAACCTGCCACTAGCAGGCGCCAGAGCATACGTCTTTGATTCTTACGGCGGTTATCTCGCAGCAACGCATCCGCTGCAGGTAGTGCTCGATAGCCCGCCTTATTAATTGCATGCATCCATACAGAGGGCTTAATCTGGTTAGCAGACCAAACAAGTCTAGCGCGACCCGTTGTTGCATTAACGTCTACGCTCATAACCCCAGGCAAATCTTTGACTGCTTTTTCTACATTGAGACCACATGCTGCACAGTGCATGCCTTCAACCGCTAAATGTGACTCCCAAGTTTGTTGCTCAACTAATTTACTAAAAGCAGACCACTCATCAGGCTCATCCAATGCAATTAACGCATCTCTGGCTTCATCATGACTGACTTCATCGTTGACATGTTTTAGACTGACGGTTTGCATAGCCTTTCTATCATAGTCCTCAAAATGGATTTTGGCATTAAAAAATATTATTTGTAGCCAGATACTAAAAGATTAATCCTACAGCAGCATTGACTTACATCAACGACATTTACTTAGATATTGACAGCAACACTGTAGAAAACATTCTATCTATTTCATTATTTTATTGATCTAGCACAAATCAGAACATCATCGTTCCTATATGCTGCTCATTACCCTCATTTTAGGAGTCAATCGCTTGTTGGATGTATTAATTGTTGGGGCTGGTCCTGCCGGACTGAGCCTAGCGAAGCTTTTGTCTAGCCAAGGTTACACCATAGGCATACTTGAACGCCAACCATTCCATGCTTTGGCAAACCCTGTGGATGATGGAAGAGAAATAGCACTCACACAGCATTCTTTTGCATTACTTAATCAAATGGGCGTTACCCATTACTTTAAGCCCGACGATTATTCAGCATTACACGCAGCCAAGGTTCTGAATGGAAAATCTCAAAACCCATTATATTTTGCACCATCGTCTGAACAAAACAATTTAGGCACAATGGTCTCTAATCACGCAATTCGCAGAGGCCTATTTCAGGTTGTTAAAGACCTAGCTGATGTAAATATAATAACTGAAAGTAGTCTTTTGGATGTTCAGCAGCATTCAAATCACTTAACCATAACAACCACTGCTGGCGCTGATATTAAGGTGCGCTTGCTTGTCGCGGCTGACAGCCGATTCTCAAACACAAGGAGACAGATGGGCATAGGCGCAACAATGACCGACTTTGGCAGAAGTATGCTGGTTTGCCGTATGGCACACACCATACCCCACCATCACATTGCATACGAAATCTTCGATTATGAACAGACACTGGCATTATTGCCATTAGCAAATAACTGTTCCTCCGTCGTTCTCACATTACCAACACCAGAAATAGAAAAGCTACTACATTCAGATATTCAAGATTTCACAGCTGATATACACAACCGCCTGAATGGTAGACTGGGCGACATATCACTAGTTAATAATCGCTTTGCTTACCCTCTTGTTGCTACTTATGCAAAACAATTTGTAGGTAACAGATTTGCGCTCATCGGCGACGCTGCTGTTGGCATGCATCCAGTCACAGCACATGGGTTCAATCTTGGCCTATTAGGGGCCGAAACGCTTACCAAACAAGTTAGCATAACTAAAGATATAGGCAGTTTAATTGGATTAGTCCAATATGAAAGAATACACAGACGTGCTACCTGGCCACTATTTCTGACCACTAACGCAATTGCTAAACTATATGCAGATGACAGAACAGCCGCACGCTTTATACGGAATGCTGGCTTGCGACTTGCGAATAGCGTTACCCCACTGAAAAAAAAATTAGTCCGTCAGCTTATGCACGCTTAAATATATCATCTACAATTAGCGCCAAGCCTTGATCAAGCTCGACTTCTGGCTGCCAGTTTGTGTGTTTCTGAATTTTTGCATTGTCGAGAATGTTCACTTTTACATCAAATGGCCGCTCAGGCAAATGATTAACTTTTAATGAAGTATTGTATTTCTTTAATATGCGATTTAATTTTTTAATGATATCGAGATTAGAGTATCCAACACCAGTGCTAATATTGTAAGCATCAGAAAGCCTACCTTTGGTTAAGACGTCCACGATTCCGCGTGCAAGATCTGTAACATAAAGATAATCCCTTACCGTGCCTGCTTCACCAAAAATGTTAATAGGCTTATTTAATTTCGCACATGCAACAGCCGTTGCGATAAAACCTTGCCCTGCGAATGGAACTTGACCTACACCATAAGCATTTGTTGGACGAACAACGACAAACTTTAACCCATGCAGGACACCATATAGAAACGCATAGTTCTCTAAAGTCAGTTTCGTTAATCCATAAGAGGAAATTGGTCGCTTATTCATGGTCTCTTTGGTTTTATCATAGACCTGTTCACCGTATACAGTACCTCCAGAGGAAACCAATACCAGCTTTTTCCCTCTTTTGGCAATTTCAATGAATAGCTGTACCGATGGATAAAGATTTTCTTTCAAATCAGCCAATGGATCATCGTATGATGTATTGGGTACTGTGGCATAAGCCAAAAGCACGATTTCATCATGTGTCTCAATCAAAGGGGCGATGAAATCTAATGTACCAAAATCACCTTGAATATAGTTAATTGATGGATCGACATCCTGTTTTTTTAATGCAGAACGTCCAACAATAGTTACTTCCCTACCTGTTTGCCTTAAATAAGGGACCATATGAGAACCAATGAATCCAGCGCCGCCAATTAGTAATATTTTTTGTGATTCAGACATCTAACTCAAATACTAAGTCAAGGAAAAATAACTATACCTAATCGTTAAACAAATAACATCATTCTCGAGCATAAAAAGCATCTATTTATGTTAACTTTCGTTAAACAAGAAAATCTAGCTGTGTGAGCACATCTTTTTTCTCATGTTCTTTTTCCAGCCCACTTAGGCTTAAACCGATTAAGCGAACAGGCGTTTTACCTGCGTCTGTACGCATTAACAATACAGGAATCCATTGCCTCAAAACTGGCATGTCTACAACTTTTTCCAGTGATTGTGCTCTGGTAACTTGGTGAAAATCCGCATATTTCACTTTTATGGTTATCGTCTTCGCTTGCAGCTTATATTCGGCCAGGTTGGCGAGTACTTGCTCTGCCAAACCATTAAGCTTTTCTATTAATAGATCAACTGACAAAATATCTTCCGCAAAAGTAGTTTCTTTACCTAACGATTTACGGATACGTATACTTTTCACAGGCCTATCATCGATTGCTCTGGCTATGTTGTAGTAATATTGACCAGACTTCCCAAATCTCTCCACAAGTTGCGCCAATGTTTTTTTCCGCAAATCTGCACCTGTTAATATTCCCAGTTTTTGCATTTTAGCTTCAGTAGCTGGGCCAATGCCGTGAAACTTCCCTATCGGTAAATTTGCAACAAAATCTAATCCTTGCTCAGGCTGAATCACCGTTAAGCCATCAGGTTTATCCATATCCGATGCAATTTTCGCTAAAAACTTGTTATACGAGACGCCAGCTGATGCCGTCAACTGTGTTCGTTCTAATATCTCGCGCTTAATAGCTTCAGCAATACGGGTAGCAGAACCATTAAAGTCTTGGGTGTAGCTGACATCTAAATAAGCTTCATCTAAAGATAGCGGCTCAACTTGTGACGCATATTTCCAAAAAATTTCTCTAATCTGATTTGAAACTTCACGGTAGGCATCAAATCTTGGCGGCACAAAAATAGCTGTAGGACATAATCGATAAGCGCGGGAACATGGCATAGCAGAGTGGATACCAAACTTTCTTGCTTCATAACTACATGCAGCGACTACACCACGCCCTGTTGGCTGTCCACCGACAATGAGTGGTTTACCTCTAAAAGCGGGTTCATCTCGTTGTTCTACCGATGCAAAAAACGCATCCATATCGACGTGTATTATTTTACGTTGCTTGGCCATTAATAACCATTTTACCTCTACAATAACCCATGTGATTAGAACAAAAGCTGTCCATCTTATTTCTTTACTCATGCCAGGCATGCTAGTCGCCGCTACAGGCGTAGGGGCTGGGGACCTTGCGACAGCAAGTTTTACTGGCAACCAATTAGGACTCGGCATTCTTTGGGCTGTGGTTGTTGGTGGTTTATTAAAATTTACATTAACTGAAGGCATTGCCCGATGGCAGCTTGTTACAGGCCAAACATTAATAGAAGGTGTAGCGACCCACTTTAGCTTTGCTGGTTGGTTGTTTCTACCTTATCTTTTAGTATGGTCTTTTTTTGTTGCATCTGCGCTCATGAGCGCCTGCGGCGTAACATTGCATGCAATATTGCCGCTATTTGACAGCTCGACTGACAAAGTAATTTACGCTATTTTTTCAAGCATTGCAGGATATACACTGGTCTTGGTTGGGGGATTTAAGCTATTTGAAAAAGTGATGACAATTTGTATCGGCATTATGTTCATCACTGTTCTGATTACTGCACTATTACTTTGGCCCAGCACATCAGCTGTACTTTCAGGCTTGCTCATCCCCTCCATTCCAAATATGCAAGATAATGGTATTACTTGGACGATTGCCTTAATTGGTGGTGTTGGCGGCACAGTGACTGTACTGTGTTATGGTTATTGGATTCGAGAGCGGGGCAGAACAACTACAAAATCAATCAAATCCTGCCGCATTGATTTAGCAGCAGGGTATTTGATGACTATACTATTTGGGCTTGCCATGGTGATTATTGGCAATACGATTGAAATCGAAGGTCATGGTGCTGGACTATTAGTCTCATTGGCAAATAGTTTAGAAAAACCTTTAGGGTCTACAGGACGCTGGCTATTTTTGATTGGAGCCTTTTGTGCAACATTTAGTAGCCTGTTAGGCGTATGGCAAGCAACGCCATATCTATTTGCGGATAGTTGGCAGTTATTTTTTGCGAAAAATAGCAAACCATCAGATCCGATTATTTTTTCTAAAGCTTATCGTTATTATCTATTAGCACTTACATTTATCCCCATGTTTGGTTTGTTTATGCAGTTTAAAGAAGCGCAAAAGTTGTATGCTGTGGTGGGTGCACTATTCATTCCATTGCTTGCGCTCACTTTACTCCTAATGAATAGTAGAAAAAAATGGCTCGGTCACCATTACAATAGTATGACAACCAATCTTACGCTAATTGTCACATTATTTTTCTTTCTAATCATGGCATGTCTACAGTGGCGGAATATCTAGAAAGTTAATATATCCCCATGTACCATTTCAAAAGCGAAACGATCAATCAACTTTACCGAGGAAAAAATGATGCGTACATTAGGTAATATTCTCTGGTTTGTTTTAGGTGGTTTTTTAATGGGACTTGGTTGGTGGCTGACGGGGCTCATTGCATTGCTAACCATCATCGGTATCCCATGGGCAAAAGCATGCTTTGTGATTGGTCAGTTCTCATTTTTTCCATTTGGCAAAAAAGCAGTTGCTAGAGATGAACTATTAATGCAAAAAGATATTGGGACAGGTTTACTGGGCATGCTTGGTAATGTTATCTGGTTTATATTAGCAGGTTGGTGGCTAGCGATTGGTCACTTAATATCTGCACTTGTTTGTTTTGTGACGATCATCGGCATTCCATTTGGCTTACAACATTTAAAGCTGGCTGGCATTGCCATATTCCCGATAGGGAAAGCGATTATAGAAATATAGCAGATAGCAAAAAACCAGCCTTAGCTGGTTCTTAATTTCTCTATTTCGCTAGCTACCAAAGACTACCGATTCGCGCTCTTTTGCTTCCATTACAATCTTTCTCTTACTTACATTATCTAAATCCCACCAATCTTGTATTTCGTCTGCTCGACGAAAGCAGCCTTGGCAAAGACCGGTAACATCATCAATAACACAAACACCAATACAAGGTGACTGTACCTCATCTACATCAGTCATATCAAAATTAAAACTTTCATTCAAAATCAGTTATGAAAGTGTCCCATGACACTGTTTATACTTTTTACCAGACCCGCAAGGGCATGGATCGTTTCGTCCAATTTTTTGACCTTCTCTTACAACAGGTTGACCTGGTGCTGGGCTCGCATTCTCGCTAGTATCATCTGGCTCACTATAGTCAGCATGCTGGTATTGCACATTCTCTACCCCTTGTGGCGGCTCTACCGCATCAACATCTTCCCGGGTCCTGACTTGAACCAACATTGTCACTTTCGTTACTTCAGATTTAATCGTGTTCAGCAGTCCTTCAAATAACTCAAATGCCTCACGTTTATATTCTTGTTTTGGATTTTTTTGAGCATAAGATCGCAAATGGATACCCTGACGCAAATGATCCAGCGCAGCCAGATGCTCACGCCAATGATTATCCAGACTTTGCAACATAACAGAACGTTCAAACTGACGCATATTTTCAGCACTGGCCAATTTTTCTTTGGCAGCGTACGAGTCATTCGCTATCTCCATGATACGCTCACGCAGGGACTCTTCATGCAAATCAGGATTTTCTTCCAACCATTGCCCAATCGGCAATTTAAGACCTGTTTCTGCCTCAATGGCATTTTCAAGCCCTGAAATCTCCCACAGCTCTTCAACACTGCCAGGCGGAATATAATTCGAAATAATATCGTTCAACACATCATAGCGCATCGCCGCTACAGTCTCGCCAATATCTGTAGCTTCTAACAACTCATTACGCTGCTCATAGATGACTTTGCGCTGATCATTTGCAACATCATCAAACTCAAGTAGTTGCTTACGTATATCAAAGTTGCGTCCTTCTACTTTTCGTTGCGCATTTTCAATAGCTCGCGTCACCATTGAGTGTTCAATGGCCTCGCCTTCAGGCATTTTCAACCGTTCCATAATGGCCGACACGCGATCGCCTGAAAAAATACGTAATAATTGATCCTCTAAACATAAATAAAAACGGCTTGAACCTGGGTCACCCTGACGGCCAGAACGGCCGCGCAATTGATTATCTACACGACGTGACTCATGCCGCTCAGTACCAATAATATGCAATCCGCCAGCACTAAGCACTTGCTCATGTAACTTCTCCCAATTAGCTCTTATCTCAGCAATTTTTTTCTCTTTTTCCGTTTGCGTTAGTTTCTCATCTTGTTCCACAGCTAAGATTTCGGGTTCTGGATTACCACCTAAAACAATATCCGTCCCGCGCCCTGCCATATTGGTCGCGATTGTAATCATCCCTGGCTGTCCAGCCTGTGCAATAATGTGCGCTTCACGTTCATGCTGTTTAGCATTCAACACTTGATGCTCTAATTTCGCTGCTTTTAATGCTTTTGAAATGATTTCAGAATTTTCAATTGAAGTTGTACCAACTAAAACAGGCTGACCTTTTTTCTGACATTCTTTGATATCTTCAATGACTGCGTTGTACTTCTCTGCTGCCGTGCGATAAACCTTATCCATCGCATCGATACGTTGCATTGGCCGATGGGTCGGTATAACAACAGTTTCTAGCCCATAAATCTGATTGAATTCATAAGCTTCTGTATCTGCGGTACCAGTCATACCACTCAGCTTCTCATACATACGGAAATAATTCTGGAAAGTAATAGATGCTAGTGTTTGGTTTTCTTTTTGTATTTCTACCCCTTCTTTTGCCTCAACGGCTTGATGCAAACCATCAGACCAACGTCTTCCTGGCATCATCCGTCCAGAAAATTCATCAACGATCACAATTTCACCATCTCGCACGACGTAATGCTGATCGCGATGGAATAGGTTATGGGCGCGTAATGCAGCATTTAAATGATGTACCAAGCTAATATTACCCGCTTCATACAAACTAGACCCAGCAGGTAGCAGACCCGCTTCTTCTAAATACTGCTCAGCATGCTCGTGCCCTGCTTCAGAAAAGTTAACTGACTGCCCTTTCTCATCCACCCAAAAATCACCAGGACCATCTTCTGTTTCCTGCTTAATCAGCCTCTTGGCTACCGCATCAATTTGCTGATAAGATTTGACATCACTCTCGGCCTGTCCAGAGATAATCAGCGGCGTACGTGCCTCATCAATTAGAATCGAATCGACCTCATCGACCAACGCATAGTTAAGCGATCGTTGCGCACGTTGTTCAGGGCTGTGCACCATATTGTCCCGCAAATAATCAAAACCAAATTCATTATTGGTGCCGTAAGTAATATCTGCTGCATAGGCGGCCTGCTTATCTTCTGGTTTCATTTGGGATAGGTTAATCCCTACTGTCAGACCTAAAAAGTTGTACAACTTGGCCATCCATTCAGCATCACGCTTGGCCAAGTAATCATTCACGGTAACTACATGTACGCCTTTACCTGTCAGGGCATTCAAGTACACAGGCAATGTTGCAACAAGCGTCTTACCCTCGCCTGTGCGCATTTCTGCGATCTTCCCTGCATTAAGCACCATGCCACCGATAAGCTGTACATCAAAATGTCGCATACCAAGCGTACGAACACTTCCCTCACGCACCACTGCAAAAGCTTCAGGAAGTAATTTCTCTAATGACTCGCCAGTTTGGTAACGCTGTTTAAACTCCTCGGTTTTGCCACGAAGTTCGTCATCTGACAATGCTTGCATACTTGATTCGAGTTCGCCAATCTTTTTAGCAATAAGGGTATAGTTTTTAACTAATCTCTCGTTACGACTACCAACAATTTTTTTAAACAACTTGGATAACATGAAATGACACCGATTTTCCGACCCAGCGGAAACCTCAATAATTAGAATGGAATTTAGTTAAGTTGGGGATATTAATTATTATTTCAATAGCGTTCAAGTACTACTCTAGATTTTTATTCAGGTATTTTCTTGGATCAAGTGGATGTCCATTAAGGCGAATCTCATAGTGTAAATGAGGTCCAGTCGAGCGTCCGGTGCTACCAACTAACGCGATTGTCTGTCCTTTGACCACACGCTCACCTGTTTTTACAAGCAACTTAGAAGCATGCGCATACCGTGTTTCTAATCCTGCGCCATGATTAAGTTTAATTAAGTTTCCATAAGCAGAAGTTCTCGTTGCTGTAGAGACAATTCCATCGGCTGCTGCCCTAATCGGTGTTCCTGTGTTTGCAGTAAAATCTAGTCCTTCATGAAATGCTTTGGTTCCATTGAATGGATCAATACGCCAACCATAACTAGAAGATTTATATGCAGCCGATATTGGTTTGCTGTTAGGTAGCATGTCTTTCAGAACACTGTTTTGCAACACGTCCGCTTCAACAGAACTCATATACTCATCCCGACTGCCAACCGCAGAGACGAGTTTGGTAATTGCATCCTGTAAATCCACCTCTGTCATGGGCCGTGCATTAATTAAAGGTCCGCCAAAGTTAGGCGTCGTCAAATCGCCCAATGGCTCTAGGTCTGCAATGTTTGTTTTTTTCGATTTATCATCCTTAACACCAGCTAACTTAACCAATCGCTGGTTTTGCGCATCCAAACGCATGATACGTGCTTGCAGTTCACCGATTTGTTTTGCATATGCATCCAAATGCATTTGCGATGAGTTTATTGATTTTTCTAACTGAGCAGGCGACATCACCTCCACCACTTGAACCTCTGAGTTATTTTTTTCAATAAAAAAGAAAGCGGTTATTCCAACGCTTAATGCCAGCAGGCCTACACCAAGACCAATTATTTGAAATATTGACAAAGTTTTGGGCTTTGCCATTTTGTTCGATACTAAGATAATATTCATTGTATATTAATTAATATTCTCTAAAATTAAGCATATGCGTAAAATAAACGCCCTATTAAAAGCTAATAAAACTTCCAACAACCAATTTAATAAATTAGTTTCAGAGGCAGATAAACACCTTGACTTACAACAGTTTTGGCAAGCTGCCGCACCACAAGCCATTGCAGTTTCAAGCCATGTTGGGTTTCTAAAAAACCAAACGCTAACTGTTTACGCTCACAATAATAGTGTCGCCGCAAAAATCAAGTTAACGAGCGCTAGCTTGTTGACTCAATTGCAAAATTTGCAAAAAACAGATTCCTTTTACAAACCATATAAACTTACTGGAATTATGGTCAAAGTGCAAGCAAAATCTCAAAAAATGCCCAAATATAGTGCACCAAGAATCATCAGTAGTCGTGCGGCTACCACACTGAGAAAACTAGCTGATGATTTGGGTGACAGTCCGCTAGCGGAAAAACTACATAAATTAGCTAACAACGCTTAAGCAAAACTCAAGTCTGAACTCAATACATATACCTTCATTTATTGTTATATAGAAATATAACTCGCTGATTATATTTAATATTTTCATAAAAACAGCAGCATAATGAAGTTGTTGTCCGATTCCATTATTAGTGCCATAATGCCTCAGTTGTTACAAATCATTTACATATTGTGACAACACGCGCAGTAAGCGTTATAAAACAATTCAAATTCAATAAAATAATTATAGTTAAGATGCAATAGAAAATTAGGAGAAGTTATGTCAGTCGCATTAATGATCGCCATAGCTGCCGCAGTTCTAGCAGTGCTATATGGTTTAGTAATGAGTAAATGGATTACCAATTTGCCTTCAGGCAACGCGCGAATGCAAGAAATTGCAGGCGCAATTCAACAAGGGGCTGCAGCCTATCTGGCCCGGCAATACAAAACCATCGCCATCGTCGGCGTCATTCTTACAATAGCAATCGCCTTCTTACTTGATTATCAAACGGCAATTGGCTTTGTGCTTGGTGCGCTATTATCTGGCGCTTGTGGCTTTATCGGTATGAATGTATCTGTCAAAGCAAACGTACGAACAGCACAAGCAGCAACCAATGGTATTGTCCCTGCTCTGGATGTTGCCTTTAAAGGTGGCGCCATTACTGGCATGCTTGTTGTAGGCTTAGGTTTGCTGGGCGTTGCTGGATTTTATTGGTTTCTTGGTGCCGAGAATACAGACAACCTCAATCCTCTGATTGGCCTAGCATTTGGTTCCTCATTAATTTCAATTTTTGCACGTTTAGGTGGCGGTATTTTCACTAAAGGTGCTGACGTAGGCGCAGACTTGGTGGGCAAAGTGGAAGCTGGCATCCCAGAAGATG
>CAXIBZ010000011.1:0-13772 GCA_964022105.1 uncultured Methylophilaceae bacterium | reverse complement strand
TTCTTTCTTTTACTTCAAGATTGCCTCAATACCTGGCAATGTTTTTCCTTCTAGAAATTCAAGAAAGGCGCCTCCTGCAGTGGAAATATAACTCACCTTATCATAGATATCATATTTCTGAATCGCGGCAATCGTATCGCCACCACCCGCTAGCGTAAAGGCTTTCGTCTCCGCAATGGCTTGTGCAATTTTCTTCGTACCTTCACCAAATTGATCAAATTCAAAGACGCCCACTGGACCATTCCAAACGACGGTACCCGCATTCATAATAATCTCTGCCAACTCATTTGCTGAAGTTGGACCAATATCAAATATCATGTCATCTGCTGCTACAGCTTCCACATTTTTGAGAACAGCTTTTTCATTAGCATCAAATTTTTTACCACAAACGACATCTGTTGCAATCGGTACTGCTGCACCACGTTGCGCCATTTTTTGAATTAATGCACTTGCTGTGGGCACTAAATCATCTTCACATAGAGACTGACCAACCTCAAAGCCAGATGCCTTTAGAAAGGTATTGGCAATACCACCACCAACCACTAATTGATCCACTTTTTCAGAAAGGCTTTCTAGCACGGTAAGTTTAGTCGATACTTTACTACCACCAACGATAGCGACCATTGGTCTCGCTGGATTGAGTAGTGCTTTAGTCAGCGCATCTAACTCTTCAGCCAACAAGATCCCAGCACATGCTACTGGCGCATATTTAGCTATACCATGTGTACTTGCTTGCGCGCGATGCGCAGTGCCAAAAGCATCCATCACAAAAATATCGCACAAAGCCGCATATTTTTTTGCTAGCGCGTCATCGTTTTTCTTTTCACCCACATTAAACCGACAGTTCTCCAATAATATCAATTGTCCATCTTCGGTAGTTAAACTATCCTGCGGCGCTTGCTCGGCTAACCAATTCTTAACTAGCCGTACGGGCTTTCCTAATTTTTCGGCCATCACATCGGCTACGGGCTGTAAAGAGTTTTCCTCTGAATACACACCTTCTTCAGGCCGGCCCAGATGTGAAGTGACCATTACCTTTGCTCCAGCTTTTAAAGCGAATTCAATGGTCGGCATAGAAGCTGTTATGCGCGCATCTGAAGTCACTTTTCCATGCGCAACAGGTACATTTAAATCGGCACGAATAAATACGCGTTTACCACGCAAATCCAAATCTGTCATTTTGATAAATTTCATCTTTATCTTTCCTGGCAAGCGCTGCCTGCCGATTATTGTGAAATATGCTGTACTAAACGGAGTAGGTTACAGGTATAACCATATTCGTTATCATACCAAGCAACGACTTTTACAAAGGTACTGTCTAACATAATGCCTGCATCTGCATCAAAAATACCAGCACATGGTTCGCCTCTAAAATCAGTTGAAACAACTTTGTCGTCGGTATAGCCTAACGCCCCTTTCAAAGCACCTTGCGATGCTAGTTTCATTGCAGCACATATTGCTTCATAACTAGTCTCTTTTTCCAACTCTACGGTCAAATCAACAACGGACACATCTGCCGAAGGTACCCGCATGGCCATTCCTGTCAGCTTTTTATTCAGCTCAGGAATCACCTTACCTACCGCTTTTGCAGCCCCAGTGCTGGAAGGAATAATGTTTTCAAAAACGCCTCTACCGCCACGCCAGTCTTTTTTACTCGTGCCATCAACTGTTTTTTGTGAAGCCGTCGCAGCATGTACCGTTGTCATTAATCCGCGTTTGATGCCGAAGTTATCTTGCAAAACCTTTGCCAGTGGCGCCAATGCATTAGTTGTACATGAAGCAGCTGAAATAATGGCCTGACCCTTGTATTGTTCATGGTTAACACCATAAACAAACATCGCCGTATCGTCTTTACCTGGCGCTGATTGCACGACTTTTTTTGCGCCGCCATCAATATGCGGCTGACATGTTTCTTGTGTTAAAAACACGCCAGTAGATTCCACAACAACATCGACTCCTGCTGCTGCCCAGTCAATTTTTGACGGATCACGCTCTGCTGTTATCTGAATAGCTTTGCCATTGACAATAAACTGCTCATTATCCGAATTAACATCCGCTTTAAAGCGCCCGTGTACCGAGTCATACTTCAACATATACGCCATATAGCCCGTATCATATGAACAGTTAATTGCCACAACTTCTATGTCGTTAAACTCTGGCTCTTGGATTGCTGCACGCAATACCATACGCCCAATTCGACCAAACCCATTAATACCAACACGAATCGCCATACATCCCCTTCAGTAAGCTTATTATCTAATTAATTATGAATTATGTAAGTCTAGCAAAATAAAAGGGCCTCACATAGAGGCACTGTTGAGTTATATCAACCACTTAACTATTAAAGCTTAGACATAACAGTTTTACAACGGTTTATTTAGCATAAACTCACAACACCTGCTCACAGGCAATGAGTTTACGCCCAAATAGCGCCAAATTTACAGTACTGATTTAACTGTGTTGACTACGTTTTCAACAGTGAAACCAAAGTGCTTCATGACTTCATCACCTGGTGCTGATTCACCGAAAGTGCTGATACCAACAACAGCACCGTCTAAACCAACATACTTACGCCAGAAATCTGGATGAGCTGCTTCAACAGCTACACGTTTAACACCAGCAGTTAATACGCTGTCTTTATACGCTTGGTCTTGGCGATCGAATACATTCGTTGATGGCATAGAAACCACACGGACTTTTTTACCCGCAGCTGTTAATTCTCCAGCAGCACCGATAGCAAGGCTTAGCTCTGAACCATTTGCAATGATAATTACGTCAGCTTTTCCATCACAGTCTGAGAAGACATACCCACCCTTGCGCACCAAATCAAAGTCTTTAGCATCATGTTTGATACCTGGCACGCCTTGACGACTTAATACTAAGCTGGTTGGACCATCCTTACGTTCTGCTGCTGCAACCCAAGCGATTGTAGTTTCTGTTGAATCTGCAGGGCGCCATACATCCATATTTGGGATGTAACGCAAACCAGCGGTATTTTCTACTGGTTGATGTGTAGGACCATCTTCACCTTGACCGATAGAGTCATGGGTTAAGACATAAACTACACGTTGATGCATTAATGCAGACATACGCATACCGCTCTTCATGTAGTCAGAGAACATATGGAATGTACCGCCAAATGGTAAGAAACCACCATGTAATGCAATACCATTCATAATTGCGGCCATACCAAATTCACGTACGCCATAAGAGATGTAGTTACCTGGTTCTTTACCACTCACATGTTTGAAACTCTTTGCTGCGGTAAGGTTTGAACCTGTTAAGTCAGCAGAACCACCTAGAAACTCAGGCAGGATTGGTGCTAAAGCAGTAATTGCATTTTGAGAAGCTTTACGTGTTGCCACTTTTTCAGCTTTTTCATTTGTTTCAGCAATAATTGCATCTGTTAGTTTTTTCCAGTCAGCTGGCAACTCACCTGCCATACGACGTTTGAACTCTGCAGCTTCTGCTGGGAATGCTTTTGCATATGCCGCAAATTTTTCGTTCCAAGCGGCTTCGCGTGCAGCACCTTTATCTTTTTGGTTCCATCCATCATAAACATCTTGTGGAATCACAAATGGATCATGTGGCCAGTTAATTTCTTTACGTACTAACGCTACTTCTTCATCACCTAATGCTGCACCATGGCAGTCGTGTGAACCTGATTTATTTGGTGAGCCTTTACCGATAATCGTTTTACAGCAAATCAATGATGGTTTGTCAGTAACTGATTTAGAAGCGTCAATTGCTTTTTGAATTGCGTCTTGGTCATGACCATCGACTTCAACCACATGCCAACCATATGCTTCAAAACGGCCTTTCGTGTCGTCTGTGTACCAGCCCTCGATATGACCATCAATTGAAATTCCGTTGTCATCCCAGAAAGCGATAAGCTTACCTAAACCCCATGTACCAGCTAACGCACAAGCCTCATGAGATACACCTTCCATCATACAACCATCGCCTAAGAAGACATAAGTGTAATGATCTACAATATCGTGACCTGGTTTGTTAAATTGATTGGCCAATAACTTCTCTGCCATTGCAAAACCAACGCCATTTGAAACACCTTGACCTAATGGGCCTGTAGTCGTCTCAATGCCTGGCGCATAACCGTACTCTGGGTGACCTGCACATTTAGAGTGTAATTGACGGAATGATTGCAATTGCTCCATCGGCAAATCGTAGCCAGTCAAATGAAGCAGCGAATAAATAAGCATTGAGCCATGACCGTTTGACAATACAAAGCGATCACGATTTGCCCAGTTGGCATTATTTGGATTGTGGCTCATATTATGATTCCACAAAACTTCAGCAATTTCTGCCATGCCCATAGGTGCGCCTGGATGACCAGAATTTGCTTTTTGCACCGCATCCATGCTCAATGCACGGATAGCATTGCACAAGTCTGTACGAGTTGCCATTGTTATCTCCCTAACGATAGTTATTGATTGGCTTTATATTAAACATATAAAACCTTTAGTTGAATTCCTAAAAAAGCGCGTAAATAAACGGCTTCTCTACAAAGGGTAAATTATTGCTTATATAGCACTTTTGAGCAACAGCATTGCTTGGAAAAACATGGGTTTTTTTCAGATTAAGCGAAAAAATTGAATTGGCTAAGCCAAACTTACAGAAATGTCAGTGAAGCACTTAGCTGAAAACATCAATCTCAAAAATTTAAAGAAACAGGCATTGGGCATGTAATACCCAATGCCGCCTCCCGAGGAAACTATTTTTTATTTAATACGCGTTGCCGTTACCCTGACAACAAAAATCAATAGCGCAAACACCATCGTCCAAAAGCCAGAGACGATCGACATCGGCACTTGCGTTAGCGTCTGATTTTTTGTTGCTGGTTTTTTTTCTGACGCACCAATTTGATTAATAAAGTGTGAC
Source organism: uncultured Methylophilaceae bacterium (assembly GCA_964022105.1). Classification (GTDB taxonomy): domain Bacteria; phylum Pseudomonadota; class Gammaproteobacteria; order Burkholderiales; family Methylophilaceae. Next base: position 8,873 of record CAXIBZ010000011.1, on the reverse strand, counting down.
TGGCCAGATTGATGTGCACTAATCGATAATTGATTTTCCACATCTAATTTGGCAATTACGGTTGGCTTATTATCCTTTGCAACCAATGTTAATGAAGTCATCAACGCAATAGCTAATACAACTGATGTGATTAATTTTATAAACATACTAGCACTTTCTAACTTTCCAATAGTTCCAATGAATGGTTTACTATCTGCAAGTTAGGTGCCAGTAAATATGTTAATTTTTCTATATATTAATCAATAAGTTATTTTTTAGGTTACGACAAACGCTGTTCTATTTTTGACATAAGTGTTGATAAACTGAAAGTCTATTAGATATCGGTTGCTATCGATTGCAGAATACTCTCTATCGTCATGCAGTTGCCTTTGGCATCATCAAATGTCAATAAGGGTGCCAAATCATTCAGCACACAATCGCTAAAATGTTCTATTTCTAAATTAAAGTGATTGTTTATTGGTAGCTTTTCTTCCACGCTGACCCCGTCTTCAGTTTCCCAGCTAATGACTGGCACATCGGTACCATAAACCCAAACGTTATGGCATTTTATCCAGCCTTTATCGCCAATAATCTCATATTCAGCTTTTCGACTACGCTCGAAACTAATATCGAAATGGCCAAATCTTGCACGTCCTTTTTTATCAACACCAAAATCTAATACGCCGCTTGTAACTATATCTGCCCCATACTCGTTCAATTTAGCGTGTGCAATGACTGCGGTTGGATCTGCTGGTACACCATCTTGTTGAAAACACCATCGCAATGTATGAATCGCATAAGGCCCAATATCCCACATTGCACCGCCACCTTGTGCCACACTACGGTCTATACGATACATCCGTGCTGGCTGCATTAAAAAAGAAAAGCTAGCACGCGCAGACAGCACATCGCCAATCAAACCACTGTCAATCATCTGCTGTATTTTTATATGCTGTGGATGGAAACGATACATAAAGCCTTCCATCACTTTGACACCATGTTTTTTTGCCGCTGACTCTATAACATTGATATCTGCCAAATTGGTTGTCATTGGCTTTTCTATGAGCACATGCTTACCAGCTTGAATCGCTTTAACCGCCCACTCTGCATGCTCCTCATTAGCCATTGGGCAGTAGATTGCTTCAATACGCTCGTCCGTTAACAAACTTTCCATATCGTTATAGCAGGTTACATTTGCATAATCTGAGACAGGCGCATACTTTTCCAATACAGCTCTTGCCGCGCCAGATCGTCGACTCGCAATCGCTGTCAACTCTGCATTTTTTGCTTCCATAATAGCAGGCAGTAGACGTTGATTAACCCGAGCCGCACCTAAAATACCCCACTTTAGTTTTCGTTCGCTCATCTTTTAGCCCTTGTCATTATTTACTGAAAATACATTATACAATGCAAAAAATCGCATAAACTAGCTACTGTTTGCAAACAGCCATTTTTGAATAAATATGACTACCAACTCAACCACCTTAGACTGCCAAACCTGCGGCGCATGTTGCGCACATTTTCGTGTTTCATTCTACTGGGCAGAAACTGACGCACATCCATTAGGAACAGTGCCTCAAGAGATGACCACTGCGATTTCTCCTTATCATTCAGCCATGCAGGGCACAACAAGCAAACCCACACGTTGCATCGCCCTTGCTGGCAATATCGGAGAGTCTGTAGGTTGTACCATTTATGAAAAACGCTCAAGCACTTGCAGAGAGTTTGAAATGGGAACAGAAGCTTGCTTCAGAGCACGTAAACTACACGGTCTAGATGCAAGTTAAGCATTCATAAAACTCCAATAAAATTAATCAGTTAACCCCATAAATCTTCAACAAAAATTTTTAGTGACTTTCTCAACAAAAACGCTACAATACGCGAAAATCTAAAAAAGATTTCATTACAGTTAACGCTGCACATTTAGAGACAACCCTCCCAGCTCCTGACAATCCCCATCCATATGCTAATCTCCGAAGTAGACCCGCTAGTGCGCGCGATCCATAGGATTGCAGAAAATGGCTATGCCATTATTGATGATTTTTTAGCGCCAGGAGAAATTGAGGTGCTAGCAGAAACAATTAAAGCAAAATGGCTAAACGGTGAAATGGTTAGCGCTAAAACGGGAAAAGCTGGCTTAAAAAATCAACAAATTCGTGGTGATTATATCGCTTGGCTGGATGAAAGCGACACCTCACCAGCAGTGATGGCCTATTTTAGACAAATGGAAATGCTCCGTTTGCTGATAAATACTCAATTATTTATGAATGTTCAGGAGCTAGAAACACACGTTGCTGTTTATCCGGTTGGCAGCACGTACCAAAAACATTTGGATCAATTTAGCCATGGATCTGCCAATCAGATTCAACATCGCCAATTAAGTGCTGTGCTCTATCTCAATCAAAACTGGCAAGCGCATCACGGTGGCGAGCTTAGACTGCATCTTGACGATAGCGATCACCTAGATATCTCACCAAATGCAGGCCGCATTGTCCTCTTTCTATCAGCTAAGTTTTGGCATGAGGTGCTACCAGCACAACGAGAGCGACTTAGCCTGACGGGCTGGTTTAGAACGCGAAGTCATTTAGTGATTTAATCCGAACCGCTTTACAATACGATTTAATACTTTAGTGATTAAATCTAGATGCAATTCGCCAATCTAAAATGGAATAATGAAGAACCCTACTCTCTTGATTTTTGTGACGTCTACTATTCATCAGATGACGGTTTAGCGGAAACAGAATATGTGTTTATCAAGCACAATCAATTAGTGGAACGTTTTTCGAGCCTGCATGCTGCAACGTTTACCATTATAGAAACTGGCTTTGGCACTGGACTAAACTTTTTTTTTTTTTTGTTACAGTTTCTACAACACGCATCCAGCCAAGCCGCTTTACGCTTTATTTCGATAGAACGCTATCCTCTAAAGCCAGAAGACTTCATTAAAGCAAACCTTCGCTGGCCTATGTTTGGTGAATTCGCAACACAGTTAAATACACCATACGCAATACTCAAAGATGGTTTAAACATTTTCAGCATTTGCCAAAATCGCATTCTACTGGACTTATGGATAGGCGATGTAAGTGAGTGCTTACCAAACATAAAAACACCAACAGACGCATGGTTTTTGGATGGATTTGCACCCTCTAAAAATGGCGACATGTGGTCTGATCATCTGTTTATTGAAATGGCTCGCCTATCTAAAAGTAATACTACCTTTGCCACCTTTACCAGTGCTGGGCAAGTGCGCAGACAGCTCGAAGCGGTAGGTTTTAACGTGTCAAAAGCCATAGGCTTCGGCAAAAAAAGAGAAATGCTACACGGACTGTATCGCTAACGCCGTGCTAACATTTACTCAATTTCTCATAAAGGTTCTTTCGTGCTTACTGTGATGTTACAAATGGCTGCAATCATTGCCATCGGCGTTATTTGGCAACGTATTGCCCCCACGCACATTCCTGTGTTGTCGCACCGTCGTGCGCTCACCGATTTGGTTTTTTATATCTTATTACCTGCGTTGGTACTTGATGTCATGTGGAAAGCACCGCTTAATATAGACTCCATTAAAGTCTCTCTCACGGCACTATCCGCAATCTTCACCTCGCTTCTTTTAATGTGGTTTATTGTGCATTTTTTAAAAATCAGCAATCCACAAAAAGGCGCATTGCTGATTGCCGCCACTTTTCCCAATGCCGCATACCTTGGCTTACCTGTCACAGCACAAGCACTTGGCGACTGGTCACAAGCTATTGTCCTCAAATTTGACTTATTTGCTTGCATGCCTTTAGTGCTGACCTTAGGCGTACTCATCGCGCATCGCTTTGGTGATAATGATGTAGAAACTCACCCTTTCCGTGCATTGTTTAAAGTACCACCTCTATGGGCGCTGCTGATGGCGGTTTTGTTCAACACATGCAATATTCCACAACCTAAAGCAATGCATAATGCACTTAATATTTTAGCAGGCGGGGTTGTCCCATTAATGCTGATTGCATTAGGTATGAGTATCCGCTGGGATACTATTAAGTTGAAATATTTACCCTTACTACTACCAGTGTGCTTGATCGCATTATTAATAGCACCACTAGCAGCACTGACTACTGCATCAATTCTGGACTTACCGACACCAACGTTAACAACCGCCGTGATTTTAGCGGCAATGCCAACGATGATATTTGGTATTGTGATTTGTGAACGCTATCAGCTAGATAGTGGTTTATACGCTGCAGCAGTTTTTTTGACGACGGTATTAAGTATAGGGACGTTGACTATCTGGTTTAATTTACTTACTGCGAATACTTTACCTTAAGTTTATTGCATCCACTTAATAGAACAACCAATACTCGGCACCTGATCTTGTGGTCCCTGCCCCGTTTCAGCCACAAGCTTCATGGCATAAAATAAGTCTCTAGTACTATTTGGCGCCGTCTCTTTGCGGCTTTCATCAAAGCGACCACGATACTGCAACTCGCCTTTATTATTAAAACCAAAAAAATCTGGCGTACAAACAGCATCATAAGCCTTCGCTACTTCTTGTGTTAGATCGATTAAATACGGAAACGGGAAGTCCATCTCATTGGCGATGATCTGCATGTTTTCAAAACTATCCTCAGGATAATCGGTTGGATCATTAGACATAATCGCGACTGTATTCACGCCCAGCATTTTAAGTTCTGTTACATCAGCAATGAGTCTGGGCAATATTGCTTTAACATACGGACAGTGGTTACAAATAAACATCACGAGGAGCCCATTTTTCCCCATGAGCAGATCTTTTGACAGTGTAGTACCATCAACATTTTTAAGACTAAAGTCTGGGGCTTGCCAACCAAAATCGCACACAGGCGGGCTAATACTGGCCATATTTATCTCCTGAGCATTTCATAAACAATTTATAATCTTAATATTACCATCGAACTTCAACAACCACATGTCAAAAAACCGATTTTACTGCCCTGACAAATTAGCGTTAGGAGCAATCGTAAAACTGCCAGACTCAGCTGCTATTCACGCAGTACGCGTATTACGAATGACGGAGGGCGATGAGGCAACCTTATTCAATGGTGATGGCTTTGATTACAGTTGTGAACTAACGCTAGTCAAAAAAAACGAAGTACTCGCAAAAGTGAAATCAAGCAAAGTAATCGATAATGAATCGCCCTTAAACATCACCTTATTACAAGGCATTTCTAGTGGCGACCGCATGGACTATACGATTCAAAAAGCTGTTGAGCTTGGCGTAAAACATATTCAGCCTATCGCCACAGAACGCAGCGTCGTCAAACTGAACCAAGAACGCGCGGCCAAGCGCCTTATTCATTGGCAACATGTCGTTCATTCTGCTTGCGAACAATCAGGTCGTGCTTTTGTGCCTAATGTAGCGTCACCCATGAGCCTAAGCCATTGGCTTGCTGAAAACCCGCATCGGAATAAATGTCGAATACAATTAAACCCCACTGCTGCAGCGCGTATGGCAACGTTAGAGCGACCGAAAAATGAAATTCAGCTGCTGATCGGTGCAGAAGGTGGACTTAACACAAATGAAATAGAGATGGCTAGCAACAATGGCTTTCAATCTGTCATTTTGGGTCCAAGAATCTTAAGAACAGAAACCGCTGCACTAGCTGCCATCGCAAGTATGCATAGCATTTGGGGAGATTTCTAACGAATCATATGCGCAATGCAACTGATTGCATAAAGATATAAATAGTTTAAAGTATGTCCACTATTCTTAATTCACTATTAGATGGCACTTATGTCACCCGATAAAAACAACTCAAAAGAAGACCGTCGACTAGTCTATTTTGATTACTTTAGAGCACTTGCCATTTTACTTATCATCTTAGGTCATTGTTATAACTCGTGGCCTAGAAGCCATATCTGGGAAGCAACATTAGTAAACTTAATCTCTGGAGGAACGGCATTATTTGTGTTTATCTCTGGCTTTTTTTTCCACCATGTTTACTTTGCTAAATACCGTTATTGGTCATTTATCAAAAACAAAACACAATATGTGTTCTTGCCTTACCTGACTCTGTCTTTGCTCTACATAGCCTATTTCTACCTCACCAGAGGTGAGATAGTCATGGCGAAAGTCATTAATGAATTCTACGGTCCTGATCTAAGCAATACCGGCCTAGTTATCATGAATCTCTTAACAGGTAGAACACTCTGGGCTTACTGGTATGTGCCTTTTGCGATGCTATTATTCCTATTATCTCCTGTCTTTATCCGATTTATTTCGCTATCACTGAATGCCAAGTTGGTCATTACTGGGAGCCTGTTTATTTTATCAATGTTCGTTCAACGCCCATCATGGGAGATCAACCCAATTCACAGTCTCATTTATTACTTTCCCTACTATTTATTTGGCATCATCTACAGCACAGAGCGCCTTAATATCAATCAGTGGATAGAAGGTAAAGCCTTGCTGTTATTCTTTTTCACTATTGCTGTTGCGCTCATCATGTATTTGTTAGGACAAAAAGATAGTATGGGCAAAGCCTCCATATTCATGTGGCATGGCATTGATTTGATGATTTTTCAAAAAACCTCACTTATACTCTTTATGCTGGCTTTCACTATGCGCCTACAACAATATGACATCTCATTCTTAAAAACCACGGCAAACATGAGCTTTGCTTTTTTCTTTCTTCATCAATGGGCACTGAGCTTTATGCGCAGCACTGGTATGATGGACTTCAAGCATGGGTTTGAGGGTGTACTATTAATTTTTAGCGCAGCTGTCATTTTCTCTTATATTGTGGCTCGCATCATCAAACGACTGCTTGGGACTCATTCAAGATATGTAATTGGCTGGTAAGCTAACCGTTATATATATTTGCTATAAATACAAATTTATTTTACATTTTTGTATTAATTACATAAAATATCGTCATGAACTTAGGTAATGTTATCCGCGCTAGGCGCCAAGCGGCAAAAATGACGCTTGAGTCACTTGCTAAAGCAATTGATGCTGACGCAGGTAACTTATCGCGCATTGAACGTGGCGAACTAGGCATATCTGAAGCACAAATTCGTAAGATTGCCTACGCCCTACACACAACACCAGCTAGCCTTTTTGCTGAAAGTGATGCTGAAGCCGCCTCAACGACTACACAGGTATCTCCATTAAATACTGAGCAATCCAAAGACTTTGTGCATTGGTTTCGCTCTGCTGCGCCTTACATTCATGCCTTTGGTGGCAGCACATTTGTGATTGCGTTTGGCGGGGAAGTGGTCAGTGAACAACAATTTATTGCGCTATCACATGATTTAAACTTACTTGCCAGTTTAGAAGTAAGGTTGGTTTTGGTTCACGGTGCACGTCCGCAAATTGAACAACGCTTAATCAGAGAACAGCTGACACCAGCCTACCATAATGGTTTACGCATTACCGATGATGCGGCAATGGAGATAGTAAAGGAAGCAAACGGTGCTGTTCGCGTAGAGATTGAGGCTTTACTATCAATGGGTATCGCCAATTCACCAATGGCTGGGGCTGATATTCGTGTTGCCAGTGGTAATTTTGTCACTGCTAAACCATTGGGCGTGATTGATGGTGTAGATTTACAACACACTGGTGAAGTGCGAAAAATTGATAAAGTCGGCATTCAAAAACGTCTGGATGACGGCGAACTTGTGTTGCTTTCACCGATGGGCTACTCGCCAACAGGCGAAACATTCAACCTAAGTTTAGAAGATGTCGCAGTCAATGTAGCGATTACATTGAAAGCCGAAAAATTAATATTTTTAATGGACACACAAGGCGTTAAAAACCTACGTGGAGAACTGCTGCATGAAATGACAGCAGAGAAAGCCAAAAATTTACTGTACCACATAGATCAAAATGACACCCCTGTGTATTTCAATGAGGACGTCGAATATTATTTGAGTGCGGCTGTAAAGGCCAGCGAGCATGGCGTACCACGGACCCATTTAATCTCGAGGCACCTAGACGGCGCCATCATACAAGAGCTTTTCACCCTCGGCGGCGTCGGTACTATGGTAACAGAGCTCTCTTTAGAAACCATGCGCCAAGCAACCATTGACGATGTAGGTGGGATTTTAATGCTCATTGAACCATTAGAAAATGATGGGGTATTAGTTAGACGTGGTCGCGAACAGATAGAGATGGATATTCAGCATTTTTATGTAATGGAACATGACAACAGGATAATAGGTTGTGCGGCACTACACCCCTATATAGCAGAAAAAATGGCAGAGTTTGCCTGTCTCGCGATTGATTCACAATACAGAGGCGGCGGGCGCGGTGATAAGCTATTTAACTTTTGTCAGCAGCAAGCAAAGCGGCTAGGTTTTGATAAGATTTTTTGCTTAACGACACGCACTGAGCATTGGTTTCTGGAACGTGGCTTCGATTTACTACCACTTGAAGACTTACCGCGATCCAAACAGAAACTGTATAACCTACAAAGAAAATCCAAAGTCTATGTAAAAAAATTAGAGTAATTGAGCACTAAAATTAGCTTTTGATTTCATAGTCACCTCTTTTTTCGATACAATCTACTTGTCAACCTTTAGGATACAAACGCATGATAAGCGAATCAGCTGCCGCCAAAAAAGCCAAGACCCTCTCAGAAGCGCTGCCTTATATTAAACGCTTTTTTGACAAGACCATCGTAATCAAATACGGTGGCAACGCTATGACTGATGAGAGCCTTAAAGCATCATTTGCCAGTGATGTCGTATTGCTAAAACTAGTCGGCATGAACCCTGTAATCGTTCATGGCGGTGGACCGCAAATTAACCAGATGCTTGATAGAGTAGGCAAAAAAGGTGAGTTCATTCAAGGCATGCGAGTTACGGACGACGAATCTATGGACATCGTTGAAATGGTGCTTGGCCATGTTAATAAAGAGATTGTGCATTTA
>CAXIBZ010000010.1:0-14264 GCA_964022105.1 uncultured Methylophilaceae bacterium | reverse complement strand
GGGCAGTAACGTACGCGCTGCGTTTATTTGAAGCTAAATATGCGCCTAATCAGATACTGTCAATTGGGCTAGGTGATAGCCCAAACGATATACCTATGCTTGAGGCTGTTGATATTGCGATTGTCATTAAGTCAGGTCGTACATCAGAAATGCAGTTGAAAAACACAAACACTGTTTTCAGCCAGCTAGAGGGCCCAGCTGGGTGGAATGATGAAATGTTAAGATTACTAGAACAAAAAGGAACATAGTCATGGGGGATTTTTACCAAAATGGCGTTATCACAACGTTACACAATTTAAACAGAAGGCCGGTTGAAGAATTAGAGGCAGAACTTAGGCAGTTCAGTCAGATACGTCCATTAGCACTTATCTTGCCATCACTGTTCTCCGAGCTGGAAGGACCAGCACTTAAAAATATTATTGAAGAATTAAAGAAGGTTGATTATCTCGATGAAATTATCATTGGGCTGGATGCAGCGAATGAAGCACAGTATCGATATGCGCTGGAATTTTTTAGTGTATTACCACAGCGAAAAAAGATCCTCTGGAACGACGGGCCTCGACTCAAGGCCATTGATGCAAAGCTTAAGTCTGAAGGGATATCTCCTGTTGAAAAAGGTAAAGGACGCAATGTTTGGTTTTGCATGGGGTATGCACTAGCCTCAGGCCGTTCTGAATCAGTTGCCATGCACGATTGCGATATTTTGACTTACAAACGTGATTTATTGGCTCGATTAATCTACCCAGTAGCTAACCCAAATTTTAATTATATGTTTTGCAAAGGCTACTATGCGCGTTTGGCTGGCGGAAAAATGAACGGTCGGGTGAATCGGCTATTAGTCACCCCATTGATAAGAGCGCTAAAAAAAGCCTGTGCACCAAGCGAAGTATTAGATTACTTAGATAGCTTCCGCTACTCATTAGCTGGTGAGTTTTCATTTCGGACTGATGTTATTAGCGATTTACGTATCCCCACAGATTGGGGTTTAGAAATAGGTGTGCTTTCTGAATTGAAACGTAATTATGCGACTAGCCGTATTTGCCAAGTGGATATTGCAGACACTTATGATCACAAGCATCAAGACTTATCAGCTGAAGATGCGAGTAAAGGTTTATCAAAAATGAGCACTGATATTTCAAAAGCGCTTTTTAGAAAACTAGCAACCAATGGTGAGGTTTTCTCTACGGAGTCTTTTCGAACGATCAAAGCAACTTATTATCGTATCGCATTAGATTTAATAGTTACTTACCAGAACGATGCTATGATTAATGGCCTTAGTTATGATCGGCATAAAGAAGAACAGGCAGTGGAAACCTTTGCACAATGCATCATGGCTGCTGGCAACTCATTTCTCGATAACCCGATGGATACGCCATTTATTCCAAGTTGGAACCGTGTTATCAGCGCACTACCTAATTTGCAAAAAGAGTTTTTAGCTGCTGTCGATGCTGATATGGAGCAATACAATTAAATGACCGCTGAGTACCCACAATATAGTGAATTACATCACAAGCTGGTTACACATTTAGAAAAAGTGTATCCAAACGAAGATGTAGTCGTTCTTGTACAAACATTGATTAAAACCATGCATTTGGATGCAGGTTATCAAGAACCAACAGCACATCAAAACAACTGGGATGAACGAGATATTGCGTTAATCACCTACGCCGATACTTTACTTGAAGATGATAAACATCCTTTAAAAGTATTGAGCAATTTTTTACATGCTTACCTCAAAGAAGTAGTCAGTATTGTCCATATATTGCCTTTTTTTCCTTATAGTTCAGATGATGGCTTTTCGGTAATTGATTATTTGGCGGTGAATGAATCACATGGAGATTGGAGCGACATTCGCGCTATCAGCAAAGATTTTAAGCTAATGTCTGATTTGGTTTTAAATCATATGTCGTCGCGTAGTTGGTGGTTTGATAACTACAAAAATGGCTTATCTCCTGGAAAGGGTTACTTTTTTGAAGCGGATAAAGACCTAGATACAACTTTGGTCGTCAGGCCGAGAACTAGCCCTCTACTGAATGAGGTGGAGACTGTCGATGGAAAGCGTTTCGTTTGGTGTACGTTTAGTCCAGATCAGGTTGATCTTAACTTTGCAAATCCTGAGGTACTGGTTGAATTTGCTAATATCATTTATGAGTATATGCAAAACGGCATTCAAGTGTTTCGTTTAGATGCGGTTGCCTTTTTATGGAAAGAACCAGGAACAAATTGTATCCATCTACAACAAACACATGAAATTATTAAAGTCTTGCGATTGTTAATAGAGCATTACAACCCCGATGCGATTGTTATTACTGAAACCAATGTACCAAATCGTGAAAATTTAACCTACTTTGGTAATGGTAATGAGGCGCATATGATTTATAACTTTTCATTGCCTCCTTTGTTGATTTACACCCTTATTACTGGAAACTGTCGACACTTAAAATCTTGGCTAATGAGTATGCCGCCAGCGCAAAATGGCACTACATATTTTAATTTTATTGCCTCACATGATGGTGTGGGACTGAGGCCATTAGATGGATTGTTAAATGAAGATGAAAAAACATGTATGGTTGAAACGATGCAGAGATTCGGCGCTAAAGTCAGCTATCGGCGAACAGAAGAGGGAGATGATAAACCATACGAGATTAATATAAGCCTATTTGATGCAATGAAGGGTAATTTGGACGGCGAAGATGCTTATCAAATTGAGCGCTACATATGTGCACATACTGTTATGTTGGCATTAGAAGGTGTACCAGCTTTTTATATCCACAGCTTAATCGCTACTGAGAATGATTATTCTCGGGTAGAACATACAGGTAATAACCGCTCAATCAATCGCTCTAAATGGGATATGGCAGCGTTGATAGAAGCATTAAATAACAAACAAAGTCATCATCATCAGGTTTTTTCAGTCTTATTAAAACGAATTAAAATTAGGAAAGCACAAGCAGCTTTTCATCCAAATGCGACACAATTTACATTGCATTTTGGAACGGAAATCTTTGCCTTTTGGCGCCAGAGTCTAGACAGGCAACAATCTATTTTTTGCATTAATAATATTAGTAATAAGCCACAAACTATTCCACTCATTGATATTAATTTAATTGGGACAGATCAATGGTCTGATTTAATTTCTGGGGAGCGGTATGATGATCTTCAACAGGTTGTTGAATTGAAGCCTTACGCCAGCTTATGGCTAAGCAACAGATAAACTGTTTATATATTACTAGTAGACGGCGTAGTAGCTGCGTCTTCCTGTAGTGTTTCTAAATAGGATTCTATTTCCCACTCACAGCCTCCACAACCTGTATTAACGCCAGTTTTACGCGATATTGCATCGAAATCATAACCTTGCTGGTATAGTTGTTTGATTTTTTTTCGCGTTGTACCAGTGCAGTCACAGATTATTTCAGTTAAATTTTCTGTATTATCTATCATGCGTAAATAAATTAAACTTCAATGTTTCGACAAAATTTGGACATGCAAACTAAAAATAGTTCCAATAAGATCATATCAGTATTTTGGGCTTTGACGATGATCGGCCATTTCCCTTTCCTAAATTGATTGCCGATGTTACCTTTGCATAAACAAACGCGATAGTCTGACAGAACATAGCAAAATAACGGACACTGCATGAATAATCAAAAAAAATGGGACATTTTCTGCAAAATTGTAGACAACTTCGGTGATATTGGCGTTTGTTGGCGCCTAGCTAAACAGCTACATGCAGAGCATGGTTTATACGTTAGGTTGTTTGTTACCCATCTGGAGCTTGCGTCCAAAATACTTGTTGGTATCAGTAATTGTGCTGAACAAACATATGAAGGCGTATCAATAGTTCGCTGGGATGAAGATACAATTTTTGACACGTCTGCCGATGTCGTTGTTGAGACATTCTCTTGCGAGTTGCCAGAAGCATATCTGACACATATGGATGACAAAACGACTTGGGTTAACGTTGATTATTTATCTGCCGAAGATTGGGTGCCTGAGTTTCATGGTCTAAATAGTCAATACCAGAAAACGAACAGATTAAGACATTTTTATTTTCCTGGATTCTCGAATAATACGGGTGGCCTTTTAAGAGAGCAGACATTAATCAGCAAGCGGGATACTTTCCAGCAATCTGAGCAGGAAATACATGATTTTTGGCAATCATTAATTATTGATCAGCAGCAGCAAAGCTTAAACATTTCACTTTTTTGTTATGAAAATGCACCTGTAGAACAATTTTTACAAACGTTAGCCAAAGAAAATCGGGCAGTCAGTGTTTTTATGCCCCTAAGCTATGGCAAATCAGCTTCATTACTTGGGCAAGAAGGACTGCAAGTAGGAGACACAATTACAGAAGGTGCGTTGACATTACATCTATTACCATTTCTAAACCAGACGGATTATGACAAGCTACTCTGGGCGTGTGATATTAACTTTGTGCGTGGTGAAGACAGTTGGATTCGGGCAGTATGGGCAGGTAAGCCATTTATTTGGCAGCCATACTGGCAAACCGATAACGCACATCTGTTAAAGTTAAACGCATTTCTTGATCGATTTTATGGTCAACCTGAGTTTATGAAGAATATTTCACGCCTACATGAGCTCTGGTCTACAGAGCAATTTCAAGCTGCAACATGGCGTGAATATTTGATCAACTTACCTGCAATTGCACATCTGACCCAACAACAGTCTAACTCGCTGATACAACAAAAGGATTTAGCAGGTAATCTTGTTGAATTTTGTGCGAATTTAGCAAAGTAGCGTATAATCCGCGTTTGTTAATTTTTACACACTTTGAATCAATATTATGAAAACAGCACAAGAACTTCGTATAGGTAATGTCGTCATGGTAAATGATGAGCCATTAGTTGTCGTCAAATCTGAATATAACAAGTCTGGCCGAAGCTCAGCCGTTGTAAAAATGAAGTTTAAAAATCTTTTAACAGATGCACCAAGTGAAAATGTATACAACGCTACCGATAAGTTTGATGTTGTGGTGTTGGATAAAAAAGAAGTTACCTACTCATATTTTGCAGATCCAACTTATGTGTTTATGGATGCTGAATATAATCAGTATGATGTAGATGCTGAGTTTATGGAAGAAGCCCTACCGTTTCTGGAGGATGGTATGCCATGCGAGGTTCGCTTTTATGAAGGTAAAGCAATCTCAGTTGAACTTCCTAACATGGTCGTGCGAGAAGTTACTTACACAGAGCCAGCAGTGAAAGGCGATACGTCAGGCAAAGTACTGAAGCCAGCGAAGTTAGCAACTGGACATGAGATAGCTGTTCCTTTATTCGTCTCACAAGGCGATAAAATTGAAATAGATACGCGCACTGGCGAGTATAGGAATAGAGTCTTAAAATAGAGCCTTAGTTTGTTTGGCGTACTAAAAAGGGTGCAGCTCAGCTAGCACCCTTTTTTGTGAGAGTGGATGCTAAGCTAATTTCTTATTAATTTCCTCTTCAGCAGCAATCCAGAAGTCAATGGCATTGCCCTTAAACTGATGATGTTCAGCAATATAATATGCTGCAACTTCAACCATTTTATAACGCTCTTCCGCGCTGATTTTACGCGCTTTTGGAGTGTCTTTTTTTGTAGCCGTTTTTTTTGCAGCAGGCTTTTTGGTTGTCGTTGCTTTTTTTGCAGTTGTTTTAGTTACAGGTTTTTTCGTCGGGCTAACAGCCATGGTCGTGCTCCTTTGGTAAAGTAAAAGCTGGTGAGGTTTTCGAGGCTTTTGACCTCATAAACTCCATCATATTAAACCGTACCACCTACTGTCAAGCCATCTATTTTAAGCGTTGGTTGCCCCACGCCAACTGGAACACTTTGACCTTCTTTACCACATGTCCCAACACCACTATCCAGTGCTAGATCATTACCTACCATGCTGACACGCGTTAAAACATCAGGACCATTGCCAATTAAGGTTGCACCTTTGACTGGGTAAGTGATTTTTCCGTCTTCTATCATATAGGCTTCAGCGGCACTAAACACAAATTTACCGCTAGTGATATCAACTTGTCCGCCACCAAAGTTTGCTGCGTATAAGCCTTTTTTCACTGATCGAATGATTTCTTCTGGGTCTTTGTCGCCATTATGCATATAAGTATTCGTCATGCGCGGCATTGGAATGTGTGCATAACTCTCTCGCCTTGCATTGCCTGTTGTTGGCATATTCATCAGTCGGGCGTTTAATGTATCTTGAATATAGCCTCTTAAAATACCGTCTTCAATCAGCACCGTGCTATTGGTTGGGTTACCTTCATCATCCATGCTGAGCGAACCACGTCGATTCGCAATCGTACCATCATCCACAATGGTAATGCCCTTCGCTGCGACTTGCTGCCCAATCATGCCAGAGAATGCAGAGCTGCCTTTACGATTAAAGTCGCCTTCAAGTCCATGGCCAATCGCTTCGTGAAGCAAGATGCCTGGCCAGCCAGCGCCTAACACAACCGTCATGTTTCCTGCGGGAGCAGGGCGAGCATCTAGGTTAATAATTGCTTGATGCACCGCTTTTTGCGCATAGCTTCGTAAGGTTTCATCACTGAAATAGCTGTAATCATAACGACCCCCACCCCCTGATGTGCCTTGCTCACGACGACCATTTTGCTCTGCAATGACTTGAATAGAAAGGCGAACCAAAGGTCTGATGTCGGCTGCCATCACACCATCACTGCGCGCTACCAATACAACCTCGTATTCAGCGGCGATAGACGCCATGACTTGCTTAACTCTTGGGTCTAATTTTTTAGCATAGTCCTCTATCTTCTCTAGTAATTTTACTTTCGCATCGGCAGATAGTGATGCAATTGGGTCATTTGGTAAATACAGCGGTTTTGTCTCTGGTGTGATAATTTTATTTGCCGTTTGATTGCCGCCAATACTGGCAATGGCCTTCGTTGCGTTAGCTGCTTGTTCCAAAGCGGGTAAATTAATTTCGTCTGAGTAGGCAAATGCTGTTTTTTCACCGCTCACTGCTCGCACGCCGACACCTTGGTCAATGGCAAAAGCGCCAGATTTTACTTGGCTCTCTTCTAAACTCCAGGATTCACTTCGACTATACTGAAAATACAAGTCTGCATAATCAACTTGGTGGGTCATGATATTCCCGAGTATGCCCTGTATTGCTGCAGCATCTAATCCAGTAGGGACTAGCAAAGTTTCATTTGCAGTGTCGAAATGATGCGCTTTTTGTAAAATCGTTTGGTCTATTTTCATAGCTATAACTATACGCTTAGTCTGTAAAGACGTAATTAAGTATATTCTTTAAATATAGGCGTGAGTACCATTAAACCGACTTGATTGTTTTGTGTTTAAGTGCCGGTAAGCTTTTGCGTAAACTTTCTTGATAATGCCGATTGATGCTAGCCATCACAACACCAGATCCTCTTGGCAGTCTGTCGAGTACCACTCCCCATGGATCTACAATCATGCTATTGCCGTGCGTTTCTCTTCCTGAAAGGTGATAGCCACCTTGTGCTGGCGCGATCACATAACATAAATTTTCGATAGCACGCGCGCGGACCAAGGTTTCCCAATGTGCTTTACCTGTGGTATCTGTAAAGGCAGAAGGCACAACAATAATATCAACCTCACCCATTGCTCTATATAGCTCTGGGAATCTAAGGTCATAACAGGTAGAGAGGCCAATTTTGCCGTAAGAGGTATCAACAACTATAATTTTATTGCCAGCCTCTATTGTGTTTTCCTCATGATAGTGTTCTATACCGAGGTCAAGGCCAAATAAGTGAATCTTGTCATAGCGAGCAATTTGATCACCTTTTTCATTGAATACCAGACAACTATTACGTACTTTATTGGGATCTTTGCTCACAAGAGGGACCGTGCCACCAATCAATAAGATTTTGTGTTTCTTCGCCATCTTAGAAAGAAAACGCTGAATCGGACCATCACCTTCTTTTTCCCGCACGCTGACTTTATCTGTGTCGTGTACGCCTACAATACAGAAGTATTCAGGTAAAACGACAATCTTTGCACCTTGTTCTGCTGCAATTTTAATCAGTCGCTCGGCTTCAATTAAATTAGAAGATACACTTGGACTTGAGGCCATTTGAATGCCTGCTACTTTAATCATATTGCTTGTTTTCTGGTTTATTTTCTTTGATGGCATAGTTGGTTTATTGAGCGTTTAATGGTGAAGGAGAGGGTTTCTTTATTTCATTATCTTTAGTCGCACCAACTTCAACTGGCTTATCCCATGTGCCAGTGATTACATATTCACTTTGTGCGATTTTGTTTAATGGGTCTTTCAATATTTTTTGAGCGACAAATGCTGCTGCACCTGCGATGGGGCCACCAGCAAGTGCGGCTAAGGATAGCGTGTCACTGATATGTGGAACTACTTTTACTCGGAGATTTTGCGTTTCATTATTTAAATTGATATCTCCTTTAATCTCAGTTTCAGCTGCTGGTCCTGTCATAAAAAAATCATCACTATGCATAACGCCATTTTCAATTTTGGCAGTTGCCTTAATCACATCGAACGCAAAACCTTCACTGAATAAATCACGAAAATCCAGACTTAAACGTCTCGGCAAACTTTGTAAGGTCAACAATCCAAGCAATCTGCCCACACCTGGTTGTATTTTGATCACCTGACCTTTAGAAGCGCCTAAAGTAAATGAGCCATTAAGGCCATCTTTTTTAAATTGATGAGGACTCCCAGGCCATTGCAACTTACCTGAAATGAGCGCTACACCACCTTTTATCGTATCTGGTTGACCAAATCGTTTCAGTGTTTTACCAATATCATTGGCAGCAAGTGAGAACTCTAAATTAGTATTAGGATTTTTGGTCCAGTTGTGCCATCGTCCTTGAGCAAGCAGAACATTATCTGGGTTGCTGATTCTTAACTGTTCAATCACCCAGTCGTCGTTCACTTCAAAAGCTTTCAGTTCCAACATGCCAAGCGGCTTTTCACCGAGCTTAAAGTCCTCTGCTTGAATATCGAGTGCAGGATATTTTTTATTTAATCTTTTTATCTCTTGTTCTTTTGTTTTGTCTTCTTCCTTGATGTTGCTTGCTGGAATATGTAATTTTTTTAGGTTGGCAATGATTTTGCCATTTTCTTCAATTGTTTTTGCGGCATACCATTCAACATTTCCAGCTATTTCCTGACTATTAATATTGAGCTCTAAGTAATTGCTCTTTGGCTTTGAGTTAATACTGATAGCGTTTAAGGTGCGATTAAAAATCTCTAGCTCTCTGATAGAAATGTCGGTGGTATTGATTTTGAACGAGCTTGATGGCTTATTGGTGCTTGCCGTTTTTTCGTCAGACGCATTGGCTAAATCCATCCATTCGTCAGCATTGATATGATCGAACTCGCCTTTTAAGGACAAGCCAGGTTCGTTAGGTAACTTAGCTAAGGTGTTAATTGCAATATTTCCGCGATCAAACATTAAATCGCCATTTTTCTCATTGCGTAGAAAAAGCCCAGAAATAGAGTTTTTATAATTCACTTCAATCTGATCTTGCGTTGGTGTGGATTGCACCTTTGTGATAGCTAACTTAGCCACTTGTTCGCTACTTTTTCCAATTGGTGCTGGCAAATTTATAGTAAGACCTTTTAAATCTGAGTGCACATGCATATTCATAACTGGTTTTTTAATCGCAATGTCGGCAGACCAATTCGTGCTACCTTTAAGTGCTTGCGTAAACATGTTTGATGCAAAATCCTTGATTCCAGTATCTGAGACTGTACCATTTGCAGTAATATTAATCGTTTGGTCAGATGCTGTATTTAGGTTGAATTGTAAAGGGCCTCCTAAGATTTCAGCTTGAATACGTTCTGCATTGATACCAAATTGGTCAAAATTAAGTTGACCAGCCAGGTTGCTGATTTCAGGCAACCCCATTCGTTCATTGGCGATCATTAAGCCGTTTTGAATAGTGTACTGACCTTTATAGGTGGCAGCTTCAATATTGTTTAATGGGATGTTTAAGTTTAAATTAAGTTTACCAGTGCCAGCTGTTTTCAAATCATCCGTAAAGCCTAATGCTACCTCTTTAACTGGACTATTGTTAATGAAATTAATACCATCCGCTGTAGGGCCTTCAGCCAAACCTTCGATAACTAGCGTCTGATTATTTTTTCCATAGGTGTTCAGTTCAGGGATAAATGCTTTTCCTTTGATAATTTTAATACCGTAGATATTACCTTTATCGGCATTTAGTTCCATGCTGTTGCCCTCAAATAGCATATCTAAAGCGACACCTTGAATTTTCGGCCAGCTTTTCCCATACTCTAATACAGCATCACTAATTCTGGCGGTGACTTTAAAAATACCTAGATCTGGGTCAGGCTTGTTCTGTTTGTCAACATATGGGAAGTCTTCCAGATGACCTTTAACAGTCAATCGAATATCATTTGTCTTGCCGGATAAAATTGAGCTGTCGAGCCAACCCATCGTGTCTTTGCCCATAATCAATGGGTAGTAAAAAGGGGCAAATTTGGCGTTGCCTTCATCAAATTTACCATTAATATCTATATAGCCGCCTTTTATACCATTCATATCATAGCTGGCATCAATCGTCCCATGTATATGTTCATTTGAAAGGGTGATGTTATTTGCGACAATCTTTAATCTACCTTTGTTTGACCAGGTGACTTTTCCAGTAAGTGTTTGTAATGGTACAGGCCAGCGTAGAATGCCAGCTAGATCAATCGCTGCATTTTGTGTTTCTAAAGTAATGGTTCCATATTCTTCGTTGGCATCAATTTGACCAGATAAGCGATTGATGCCTGGGATATTTTGATATGGATTAACACTTAGATTGTCAAAGGTAGTGGCAAAACGGTAGTGGTTTGGTTTAGTAGGATTGCCTTGTAGGCTTAATGCTAGTGCGCTAAGTTTGCCTTGTGGTGATAGTGAATTCAATGCTTCATTGAAACGATCTGGAATAGTGACAACTTGCTGTAGTTTTTTAAGAAAATTCAAGTTGAAGGTGTTTAATTTCAATGAGGCGTTAATCCATGGTTCGTCATCTTTGGTCGTATAAGAAACAAAACCAGATCCTCCCTCAATGTTTAACTCATTTTCGGCATTAAGCTTAATATTTTGTGCTGTAAGTGTGGTTGTATTTTTAGCTTTTTCCCATGAAAGTGTTCCTGACAATAGGTTTGCATTGAAAGGTTCTTTATCTCTACTTATTCTGCCTGCTACATTTTTCAGGTCGACATCTGCTTTTATTTTATCTAGCTGAGCATCTGAGAAGTCCAATGAGATGACTGCATCACCGCGGCCAGTTTGAAGATCGATTGGATAATCCAACCAGGCTTTCCAAGTCGCTAGATCAATGTTTTTGGTTTCAATATTCGCTGTTCCTTTCCATGTTTTCATTTTGCTGATATCGCGACCAAAGAAATTGCCATTGATAATAATTGGCTCTTTTGTGCCAGTAGAGGGTAATGCAGAAATGCTATAAAGATGTTGGCCAAATATCTTGCGCCAAGCTGGATTCCTTAGTGTTAAATTTGCGTTATTCAATGATAGCGGTGGGGCTTGGCGCAGGTCGTCTTGCCAAACAATCGTAGCATTTTTGATTCGAATGTGGGCTTGGCTCAGTATCCAGTTAGGAAAGTCGGTATCACCTTCACCGCCGAGTGCTATACCCGCTATGTAAAGATTACCATCTTCGGTTCGTTGTACTTTTAGTGTAGGATCACTAATGGAAATGTACGATAGGTGCGGCTGTAAAGTAGGAATACTCAACCATGAAAACTTACCTTTGACGTTGTTTAGATGTAAAGCAGAGCTGTTTCCTTTATCGTAAATATCAATTTCACTGATAATCACCTGAGGTGAAATGCCATCCCAACCAGTAATGATATTACCAATGGTCGTTTTTAATCCGATTTTTTCTGTTATTTTTGATGCGATGTCATCTTTATAAGCATCAATATTTGGGAAAACCACAAAGCGAACCACCGCTGCTGTGATAATCATTAACGACAATATGAGTAATATTGCATAGATAAGCCAACGAAATGTTTTTTTTATGATTATCACGATTATTTTAGTTTAGATGTTGCTGTTGCATGTGTTTTACATTAATTGAAGATTTTACTAGAGTTTGGACTACAAGATAGCGAATAAATTCTTATTTAATAGACTTTAATATTTTTGTTTGCTAATAGTCCTTTTAGCAATTGGCCCAGTTTGCTTTAGAATAATGCCTTTCAT
Source organism: uncultured Methylophilaceae bacterium (assembly GCA_964022105.1). Taxonomy (GTDB): domain Bacteria; phylum Pseudomonadota; class Gammaproteobacteria; order Burkholderiales; family Methylophilaceae. The sequence continues at coordinate 2,055 of CAXIBZ010000010.1, read as the reverse complement.
CAACTCTCGTTGGCAGTTCCGTCTTGATACAGTTTAAAAATATAACAATTGCACGCGGTATTAAAGTTTTAGTCGAAAATGCTTCATTACAATTACACCCAGGCCATAAAGTTGGCTTAACAGGTGCAAACGGGACGGGTAAGTCTAGTCTCTTTGCAATGTTGAGGGGTGAGTTGCATGTTGAGAAGGGGGATTTGGAAATCCCAGTCAATTGGTCGATTGGATATGTCGCCCAGGAAACACCGGCATTATCTTTATCTGCTATTCAGTTTGTGCTGGAGGGCGATGAAGAGTTAACACAGATTGAAAATTCACTGTTAAAAGCAGAAGCAAATAATGATGGCACGTTGATAGCAGAGTTGCATGCACGTTTGTCGGATATTGGGGGGTATGCAGCGCGCGCACGTGCAGCAGAATTGATGCATGGTTTAGGATTTCAGCAAGAGAAGTTAACAGAACCAGTTTCATCATTTTCTGGTGGGTGGCGAGTACGTCTCAATTTGGCCAGAGCGTTAATGTGCCGATCAGATTTGTTATTGCTTGACGAACCGACTAACCATTTGGATTTGGAAGCCGTTATTTGGCTGGAAGGTTGGCTTAAAAGTTATAACGGTACACTATTACTTATTTCTCACGATAGGGATTTTTTAGATGCGATCGTAAGCCATATAGCGCATATTGAGCATCAAACACTGACTTTGTATAAAGGTGGCTATAGCGATTTCGAACGACAACGCGCTGAGAAAATGGCACTTCAGCAGGCAATGCATGAAAAGCAGCAGCGTAAGGTCGCGCATTTACATAGTTATATAGACCGCTTTAAAGCGAAAGCAACTAAAGCAAGGCAAGCACAAAGCCGAATTAAAGCATTAGAGCGTATGGAAATCATCAGTGCGGCGCATGTAGATTCACAATTCAGCTTTAGTTTTAGACCACCATTCAGTTCGCCAGAGCCGCTCATTGCTATCAATGACATCGATGTCGGTTACGCAGAACAACCGATATTGACTGACATTTCACTCACATTACGTCCTAGAGAGCGCCTTGGTTTGCTTGGTCCAAATGGCGCTGGTAAGACAACACTCATTAAACTACTAGCTGGAGAGCTAGCAGGTCTCTCTGGCAAACTCACATTAGGTAAAGATTTAAATATTGGTTATTTTGCGCAGCATCAGCTCGAGCAGTTACGTGCTGATGAATCACCATTGCAGCATATGCAGCGTCTGGACCAAAATGCAAAAGAGCAGGAACTACTTAATTTTTTGGGTGGATTTGACTTTCGTGGTGAAATGGCACGTTCGCCCTGTGAAAACTTTTCTGGCGGTGAGAAGTCAAGATTGGCTTTGGCCTTGTTAATCTGGTCTCGTCCTAGTTTATTGTTATTAGATGAACCGACCAATCATCTCGATTTAGAAATGCGTTATGCATTAACACTTGCCTTGCAAGAATTCGAGGGCGGCGTTGTACTCATATCACATGACCGATCACTACTGAGAACCACTTGTGATCAATTCTTGTTAGTTGCTAATGGTAAGGTAAGTTTATTTGATGGCGATATAGATGATTATGCAATTTGGGTTGCAGAACAACGTAACCAAGTGAAGCTTCAGGCAGATGTTGATGCTATGAAGCCGAAGAGTAACAATTATGCTCAGAACAAACTAGACCGACAGGCTAGAATTGCTACTCGCCGACCTTTACTCAAAGCAATTGAAAAGTTAGAGCAAGACATAGCAGCTTGGCACAGAGAGAAAACAGCTTGCGATGAACGCTTAAATGATACTGCAATATATGAAAGTAGCGATAAAACAGTGCTACAAGCTTTGCTAAAACAGCAATCTGCGTTAACGTTAAGTATTGAGCAAGCAGAAGAGCAATGGTTGGAGATTCAGGGGCAACTTGAAGCGCTTCCAGAAATTAACTAAAACAAACGATAAGGCACACGCATGGAATTACTGAAATACTCAGAACGATTAAAACTTTTACAAGGGATATGCCTAGCAGAAACTCACGCTGACGGTGGCAAGCCCAGTACAGATTTGGCTGATTATAATG
>CAXIBZ010000009.1:0-14712 GCA_964022105.1 uncultured Methylophilaceae bacterium | reverse complement strand
ATAGTGGTTGGCCCATCACCAAGGCAGATTTGGACCCCTATTACGAACGCGCGCATGCTGTGTGCGGTGTTGGCCATTATGATTACACTGCCGAATATTGGGCCAGAGGTAAACATCAACCAATTAAATTTAATAGTGATGCAGTTTACAATAGTGTGTTTACATTTGGCCCTACCAAAAAGTTTACCCAAGAGTTTCCTGAGCAAATTACTGCATCCAACAATGTCACCATCTATTATCACGCTACTGTCGTAGAGCTATTGTGTAGTGAGGATGGTGAGGAAGTGACGACAGCAGTTGTCCGTATGTTTGATGGTAAAGAGGTTTACTTTAAAGCAAAACAATTCATCATTGCATCAAATGCATTGCAAACACCAAGACTGCTATTAAATTCCAATAAAACGCATCCTAAAGGCATTGGTAATCAGCATGACAATGTTGGCCGCTATTATATGGATCATAATTTAGTACCGTTTGGTTTGTTTTATCCAGATGATCCATCCATTATCAATGATTTGGGATTTTATGATATGCAAGGTGTTGATGGCGCCAGTATTTTGGGTCGTATTAGCTTCAGTCCAGAGACATTGAAAAAACAAAAATTACGTAATCTTGCAGTCATGTTATTTCCCTCTACATGGAATCAGCATGATGTCGATGCCATGACGAGCGTGAATGTGTTTAGAATGATGCCACACCAAATTTATACATGGCGTTTCCCTATAGAGTTAGCCAAACATATATACAATTTAGTCAGAGAACCACTTACGCTAGCCAGACACTTACGCAATATTTTACGTGGAAGAAGGCGTTTAATGATTGCTGTTTATGAGAAGTTTCGATATGGCATACCTGTTTTTTTAGGCTTAGGTCGCGGTGGTTGGTCTCGCGTTGGCAACAGTCAGCGCAAGTATGATCGCTTGGAGTTATTGGCGATTGTAGAGCAAAGTCCAAATCCAAATAATCGTATTACGCTTACAGAGGAAAAAGATGCTTTGGGGTGCCGCAAAACCAAATTACATTATGTTTGTGCAGACGAGGATATCGAAAGTGTCAAACGTGCTCAGGAGATCATACAAGATGCATTCACAGATACGGGGCTGGGCGGCTTCCAGCCGCCAGAAATAACGGCTGATGTCATGAAATCATCCACTGGGCTACATCACATGTTAGGTACCACGCGCATGAGTGATGATCCTAAGCATGGTGTAGTGGATAAAGATTGCCGCGTGCATGGCATAAGGAACCTTTTCATTGCAGGTAGCTCTGTATTTACAACTGGAGGTTTTGCAAATCCAACTTTAACCAATCTTGCTATTTCTATTCGAACTTCCGACAAGGTGATTAGCTTATTGGAAATGGCGGAGGTTTTGATTTAGTAATAGTGGTTCATGCAAAAGTGACACAACAAGTCATGCAGTTTATGATAAGACGCAAAGTGTAAGAAAATAATAGAGGATACGTAAATGAATCGTTTAAAAGGTAAAACCGGATATTTGCTTGGATTTATATTGAGCTTTGCAATCGTAGCATTAGCTTTAGTCATTCAAACGCAATATAACCTTGAGCCTTGTCCATTATGTATCACACAGCGGATTATTTTTATGGCGTTGGGTGTTTTGTTTTTGATTGCAGCCTTCATTCCACCATTACATTTATTCAAAAAAATATTTACACTATTGCTAACCTTAGTAGGTTTGGGTGGTGCTGGTGTAGCCATACGGCATTGGTATTTGCAGGCCAATAAAGAAAGTATGATTGCAGATTGCGGCGTGGGATTCGACTATATGTTTGAAAACTTCCCCTTAGAAAAAGCATTTAAACTATTATTTCGTGGTACCGGTGATTGCGCCGCTATTGATTGGACTTTTCTGGGACTAACGCTACCACAACTTGGCTTGATTAGTTTTGTTGGTCTTGTTATCTATGCTATTTACTTATTAAAGTTAAACTAGCAGTAAGCGCTTATAAAAAAAGCTACCAAAAAGGCTTTTGTTTAATAAATACTTTCCATGTTGTTTTTAATTCTGTGACGTAGGGCACAAGACCATGTGCATTCCATCCATCAATGATATGTTTGGCCGTCATTAATTCCTTGGACGGTTTCTCGCCTAGCAATTTTTCTAAGAGCGCGCTTGTTACGCTTATATCGTTCATGATGCCGAGTTGGTCTTGCAATTGAGACAGGTAATTAATAAATGGATTGGTTTTTTTTGTAGAATAAATGCTTGCAAAAAACTCGGCCAAATAACGTAATTTTTTGGCAGCAATACGTATGCGATGGCGCTCATCAGGGGTAGCTTGCTTGAGGTTGTGACCACTTTTTATTAATTGCTCATGGCGCGTTGCTAGCATGGGTTTTGCAATTTCTGCAATGGTCAGTTTTTTTATTTTTTTATCTTGGTTGCTTTGGTTTTCTAGCCAATAGCCCAGTGCTAGTAATAGATGTTGATAGCGTTGGCTGGTGATTGCTTCGCGTACATTTACATAAGCATTAATAATACCAGGCTAGATTGATTAGGCATCTGCGCCATAATCGGTGGCAAAGTCTGGCTAATGAATACATCTATATCGCGAGCAGTTCCCAGTGTATTAGTTATCCAAATAAGGTCTTGGAGAATGTTTTCAGCAATTTGTTGATGCAATATTTGATTAAATAATTTCAGTGCAGAGCGTAGTCTGCGCAGTGCAACACGCATTTGATGTACGCCTTCAATATCATGCCCATGCAACACCATGTCTTGGTTGCCTTGCAGTTGAATTAGGCAAGCTTGCACGATTCGTTTTAAGGTATCGTTTGCGGAGTCTTTGCTGCGGAGTTTAATCGGCTCTGCTTTTAACACTGTAGGCGGTTGGCTTCTATAATAAGCATAAGCCCTTTGTGCCTTGCTGATGTTCTCAATCGTTAACGGAAAATGTGCTTGTAGTTGTAAAGCTAGTTCAAATAAACGTCCTTTGTTTCCATGTTTAAGCTCTAGTTCAATTTCACAGATAGGCTCACGATGCGTGTCAGCAATCAATTCACCAATATCCAGTACTAGTTCAATCTGGTCGCTATTCTCATAAGACAAATGCCATGTCGTACGCCGTATATCAGTGCTAAACAGCGGTACCAAGGCATTACGCAGGCTAGCGTTATTAAAGAAATCCACGTATGCGGCATCTGTTATTTTGCTAAAATCCAACTTACCATCTTTCACGTCCCATTCCAGCTCTAATCGCTGGTGCAAACCGCTTAGTGCACTACCCGCATCCTTGATTGTTTGTGTCCATTTTCTGGCAGCATATCTAAGTCGTAAACTCAAAGCATGATCAAACAAGCTCAGGTATGGTGTATCGTAATAAATGCTGAGTGTTTTATGCGTGACAGGCGCGTTTATCTGAACATCGTTTCTTGTTGCGGCAATAGACGCAAGCTGGCGTTTCAGACTAGGGATGTCTGATTTATTGATGCGCAGCTTAAGCTCTACTTCATTAGACATAGTGACTACCTTTCCAAATATTATAACGCTGGTTTATAGACATAAAAGCGTAAACCGGCTTTTTTGCAGATATAATTTAAATTATGAAAATTAAAACGATTAATGATTTTGTCGGTAATACACCGCTTGTTGCCTTGCAGCGGATGCAAGGTCAAACAAGTAATACCATCTTATTAAAGCTAGAAGGGAATAACCCTGCTGGCTCTGTCAAAGATAGACCAGCGCACAGCATGATCACGCGGGCAGAGCAGCGTGGAGATATTAAACCTGGTGACACCTTAATTGAGGCAACCAGTGGCAACACAGGCATCGCACTAGCGATGGTTGCGGCGATGCGCGGTTATAAAATGATACTTGTTATGCCAGAGAATCAAACAGTCGAACGACGCCAGAGCATGAGAGCTTATGGTGCGGAGCTCGTTTTAACGCCTGCCGATGGCAGTATGGAGCTTGCGCGTGATGTGGCGATGAAAATGCAAGCGGAGGGGGAGGGTATTGTACTTGATCAATTTGCCAATATGGATAACCCGCAAGCCCATTATGAAGGAACTGGCCCAGAAATTTGGCGAGATACGCAAGGTGAAATTACACACTTTGTCTCTAGCATGGGAACAACAGGGACCATCATGGGAACATCGCGCTATTTAAAAGAGCAGAATCCGAATGTGCAAATCATCGGTGTGCAACCAGAAGAAGGCTCACGTATTCCAGGCATTCGCAAATGGCCAGAAGAATATATGCCCAAAATTTTCGATAAAAGTCGAGTCGACCAGCTCATGTATGTCAATCAAAAACAAGCTGAAGCTACAGCACGCAAGCTAGCTACTATGGAGGGGATTTTTGCAGGCATTTCAAGTGGAGGCGCACTATACACTGCCTTGCAGCTCTCTAAACAATTAGAAAATGCTGTGATTGTGAGTATTGTTTGTGATCGTGGCGACCGTTATTTATCTTCAGGTGTATTCCCAGATTAAATGTGGATAGGCTTGATATGTCTCGTTGCATAACAAACAAGCTTGCTACTAAAAATAACATTGTCAGGTTTCGATTGCCTCATTTATCGAATAGTTTAAAACTATTGGTTTTTCTGTGGGCAATCATTGTTGGATTATTGTTACCTTATCAATCAGCCCATGCTGTTTCCAGCATCACCATTAGTATTGGCGAGGTAGATGCCCCGCTTGGGCAGCTTAAAGAGGCACAGTTTCATGTTGATTTAAAAGGTGAAAAGCCCAAGCTTGATTTGCAAGCAGCAATCAAGCCCAAAGGTGAGCCAGACTTCACCCCATTTAGACTGGTTTGTGGCTCTCTAATGAGTGAGCAAGTTGGTTATATTGATTGCTTTGATGGCCAGTTAACTTCTCCAGTCATTTCAGCGCCGTTTTCATTCCATGTTTCGCAACAAGCTAACCAATTTACATTAGACCTTTTATTTGATGGCGCACACTTTAGTGATGCAGAAGGTTTGCATGCTGGTGAGAACCTAATTGGTGACATGCAATTTACCGCACAGCATGAAAAAGGCCTCTGGCAGTGGGATGGTCAATTAAGCTGGGATAAAGGTGAAGTGTTTTGGCAACCATTTTACTTTGGTAAAGCAGGCAATGTATTCAAAGCAAAGGGGACATTAAGTAGCGATTTAGTGACTGTAGACGATGCGAGTCTAGCTGTCACTGATGTCGGGGTCATCAATGCGCAAGCACAAATCAATACCAAAACCAAAGTGCTTGAGGACGTAAAAGTCAGTGCCAATGATGTGGATTTTAACGGGCTATACACACTCATATTGAAACCCAAGCTAGAAAAATCTGCCTTTGGCAATTTAGATGTATCGGGTAAAGCAAGTTGGCAATTTGAAATGAAAGCCTTACAACCCTCAAGCTTTGAGTTGAACTTGGTGGATGCCAACATTCAAGACCAAAACGGCAAGTTTGCTTTTAGCCATGTGAATGCACATATTCCGTGGGATTATGATGTTCAAAAGAACATTTCGCTTGCTTATGAAAACGGTTATTTACTCGACTTACCATTAGGTAAAACCAACTTAAACGCTGTGGTTAATCGATACTCGGTAACGGCCTCTGAGCTAGTGCTGCCAGTGCTAGATGGCGCGTTGGACTTTAAAGAGGTTTCAGCCGCATGGTTAGGCGAAAACTGGTTTTGGCATCTACGTTTAGATGTATTACCAATCTCCCTGAGCCAATTTAGTGCTGCACTTGGTTGGCCGCAAATGGAAGGGAAAATATCAGGGCAGGTACCGCTTGTAACTTACGCAAGCAAGCAATTAAACATGGATGGCGCCATGACATTTAATATGTTTAATGGCACGGTGAGTATGAATAACTTGCGCATCGATGACCCACTTGGGGTGGTGACCAGAATGTACGCTGACCTGAATGTAAGAAAGCTGGATTTGGGTGAGCTAACCAGAACCTTTAGCTTTGGCGACATCAAAGGTAAACTGGATGGCGATGTGAAACATCTTGTACTGGAAAACTGGAAGCCAGTCTATTTTGATGCAGCCCTCAGCACCAGTGATGATGAGCAGGTGAAAAAAGTATCGCAAAGGGCGGTAGAGAATATCGCGGCATTGGGCGGTGCAGGTACAGCAGCCGCATTACAACGTACTTTTTTACGTTTTTTTGATGAGTTTAATTACGAAAAAATTGGCATCAGCTGTAAACTCAGGCGCGATGTTTGTGAAATGGGAGGCGTGGAGTCAACGCCGCAAGGGTATATAATCGTTAAAGGAAGTGGCATTCCAGCAGTCAATGTGAATGGTTATACCAAGTATGTCAGCCTTGTAGACTTGCTGGCTAGAATTAAACGCATTACAGATGCCAACTCAAAAGTAGTGGTAGAGTAAATGTATAAGGAAAAAAGATGAAAAAGTTTAGTATCATCCTGCTGTTCGCTGGGCTATTAGCCGCTTGCGTAACCATTAATATCTATTTCCCCGCTGCAGAGGCGCAAAAAGTTGCGGATGAAATTATTGATGACGTATGGCAGATAAAAGATGGTGAGCAGACAAAATCACCAAAAGCCATCTCAGAAGAATCATCTGAAACCACAGACAACGCGCCAGCGGCAGATTAAAGGAAATGGATATGAAAAAAACAATCATGCAATATGCACTGTACTTAATGACTTTTCTAACCGTTTCGCTTGCTTATGCAGCTCCGAACCTTGAAATTAACACACCAGCGATTAATGCAGTTAAAGATAGCATGCAATCTAGGCACAATGCATTAGCGCCACATTATCAAAGTGGCGCAATTGGATTAACCAACAATGGCTTTATCAGCGTGCGTGATGCCAAAGCATTACCGCTAAAAGATAGACAAGGCATCAATGCCTTGGTATCAGACGAGAATAGTGATCGTAAAAAACTGTACAAAGAAATTGCAGTCGCCAATGGCCATCCAGAATGGGAAAGCAGCATTCAAGAATCCTTTGCTGGGCGTTGGATCGATAAAGCAAAAAGTGGTTGGTATTATCAAGATGCGAGTGGATGGAAACAAAAATAGCAAAAGCCATGAGCAATTAAGATAGAACGATTAACTAGGGATGTTGTCGTAAAAGTAAATAATATAGCAATTGCGTACAGCATCTCAGATCAAATAATAGCGATATAAACGCTATCAGTATTAACAATCATAAATCAATTATGCATTAAGGGTTGCCAGATTCAGCCAACATGCTGTCATTTGACGAAAAAATACATAAAGTCATTGCTAATGGCTTTTTCTCGATTAAAAATTAACAATAGGAGTAAACATGGGTATAGAAACGATGATGAATAAAGCCACGGAATTAGCATTGGTATATGGCCCTAAACTAATCGCCTCTATCGCAGTACTCATTATTGGCCTTTGGGTCATCAAGGGCCTTACACGTGGTGTAAGAACTGCGATGGATGCTAAAGATATTGACCCATCATTAAAACCGTTTATCGTCAGCATTGTTAATGTCTTATTAAAAGTGATGCTGGCCATCAGTGTACTTGGTATGCTCGGCATCCAAATGACATCGTTTATTGCTGTATTAGGTGCTGCTGGTTTGGCTGTGGGCATGGCGCTTTCAGGCACACTGCAAAACTTTGCTGGTGGCGTGATGATTCTGCTGCTTAAACCATTTAAAGTGGGTGACTTTATCGATACGCAGGATTACTTAGGCAAAGTGTCAGCCATTAAAGTATTTAACACCGTTCTACTCACACCAGATAATAAAACTATCATCATTCCCAATGGTGAGCTATCCAATAAAGCAATCACTAATTTCTCTACGCAAGAGCAGCGCAGAGTGGATTGGACAATTGGTATAGGCTATGGCGATGATGTTGATAAAGCGCGTCAAGTCATTCAAAAGCTTATTAATCAAGATAGCAGAATCCTTAAAGAACCAGAAGTGCTTATCGCCGTTTCAGAGCTGGCAGATAGCTCTGTTAATTTTGTCGTTAGAGCCTGGGTGCTGTCATCTGATTACTGGCCAGTCTATTATGCGTTAAACGAAAACGTCTATAAAACTTTTGCTAAAGCAGGCCTTAATATTCCATTCCCTCAAATGGATGTGCATCTGCATAAGTAAAGAAATAGCGTAAAAATCCCCTGTTGTTTTTAGCATGATGTGTTTACCACATCAGTTAAAGTGGGTATACCTGATTTACCCTAAATCAGGACCAAGCACAGGGGGATTTATGACTAACAATGTAGTAAACTTACCTACTTATGGCAAAGCCATTAGTCTTGATGATGAAGGTATCTACTTTATTCTTAATGCCAGTACTGGCGCAGTTCAAAGCATTTTTCAATTAGTTTATGATGACGACTGGTATTTGTATCAATTAGAAGCAACAGATCGTGAAGATGAGGCCAGTTGGACGATTATGGCAGAAGGTGATCGTTATTCTTTAATCAGTGTGCCAACTACAGAGTTAGCCAGACACTTTTCAAAGCCAGAATATGCAGAGCCACGCGGTGCATGGCAAGTTATTCGCAATGCTAAATACGGATTCGGTAAATTTACGCCTGTGAATAAAGATGAGCCAGTGGGCTATGCCATGATTATGTTCCAAGACAATGAAATGTTAATGCCAGTGCGCATTCACAAAGCAGACGAAGAAACACTCAAAAGGGCAGAAGCTGCTGCAAGACTTGCAGAAGAAGCAGAAAAAGAAGCTGCACTTATTTAAGTAACAACCTAGCTAGACGCTAAGTATAAACATACGCGTCACTGCGAGGCTGTAGGCCGTGGCAGTCCAAATTGGTTCTTTAAAGACTGGATTGCTTCGTCACTATGCTCCCCGCAATGACTGCATAGGGCTTATCCATTCTCTCTAACCACTGAAGTGGTAAGTCAAATGACAATGTTTGCATCTATGAGAGTTGATACCATTTATTTGATACCGACAGTCATATTTTAATTATTCTGCACATATTATTTTTATTGTATCCTTACGGATATGATACCAACACTCGTTTTTGATATAGAAACCATCCCTGATGCGCAAGGCTTACGCACCTTGCTCGATCTGCCAGCAGAAACCACAGATGAAGATGTGGTTAACCTAGCATTGCATCAACGCCGCCAGCAAAACGGGACTGAATTTTTACCACTGCATCTACACAAAGTATGCGCTATTTCTTGCGCATTGCGCCAAGGCGACCACTTCAGTATCTGGACGCTCGGTGATGAAAGCTCTTCCGAAAAAGAAATGATTCAACGCTTTTACGATGGCATTGAAAAATACACCCCACAAATCATCTCTTGGAACGGCAGCGGTTTTGATCTGCCTGTGCTGACTTACCGTGGCTTAATCCATAGCGTTAACGCCAGCCGTTATTGGGATTTAGGTGAGGATGACAAAGATTTTAAATGGAATAACTATATAAGCCGCTATCATATGCGCCACCTCGATTTAATGGATGTCATGGCCATGTATGGTGGCCGTGCCAATGCACCACTGGATGATTTAGCTAAGCTTTGCGGCTTTCCTGGTAAATTGGGCATGGATGGCAGTAAAGTGTGGGATGCCTATAAGGCAGGCAAGCTTAAAGAAATTCGGGATTACTGTGAGACGGATGTTGCCAATACGCATTTAGTCTATTTGCGTTTTCAGTTGCTGCGTGGGCATTTGAGTGAGCAAGCGTATCAACGAGAAGTGGCGTTGGTTAGAGAGACCTTGGAAGGGTATCAAGGTGAGCATTGGGATGCGTATTTAGCTGCTTGGAATTAATTTAAGCTTGCTTGATTGCACTGCTTAACCAGCATCGTCATTCCCGCAAAAGCGGGAATCCAAATTCAAACTATACCATTCTTAATGGATTCCCATTTGCATGGGAATGACAGGATTCGATGTTGGTTTTGACTTTCATTTTTTTATGAAGCTGCATTCTATTTCGCCTTTTGGCGAGTTACTTTCTTTAGCACAAGCAAAAGAAAGTGAGTCGCCTAAAGGCGAAAAGGAACGCGATTAAATTAAGATGCAACAAGAGCAATACGACATGCATATTTTGAGCATTTTAATCTTAATTACTCAATTTAATTTTACACTTGCCGCAATTATTAAAAATTTATATTTTTAAATTTGCTCTATTATTTAGAATGTTAAGACGATTCTAAAAAGTCCAAATACTTCTCAATTAGATTAACTGCTGATTTACGAGCGATTTCAAGCTCAGTTAAGTCGGCGTCCCTGAGAGCGCCGACTGCTTTTCCTCTGTGCCTACCTTGATTAAGTGGTAAGTTGTTAGCGAGCTTGCCGATTTCATCCCATCTTTCTTCAGTAAGTCTAAGCACTTTAATTGCTTTAGCTTTTGAGCCGAACTTGTTGGAAAGTGCATCTCTAATTTCGTATAAATGTACCAATTCATCATTTGGGTCTTTGACAGATTGTTGATAGCTCTTAAGTATTTGGTCTAGTGTCGGGTCATAATTTCTATGCTTATCTACTAGAGTAGCGAATTTATGTTGTTTATCTAGGCGCTCACGTTTTGAATCAGATATAACATTTCCGTTTTTATCATGCACTATTATGTCGACTGTTCCAACACTAGTGGTTACGATACAGGACTCAGCTTCTAAAAAATAATTCTTTTTCCCGTCTTCTTCAATATTAATTCTGTATGGCTTACTTAATTCAAAGTCTTTATGTGTCATGATTTGGATCGCATGCAATCTACATTCTATTTTTCTTGTCAACTCATCACGAATCGATTCTTCTACATAGAAAGCCTTTGGGTTGATAGTAGCAATTGCAACTCCATCTCCAATCTTAAGCTCCCCAGCTTCAAATTCAATTAATATAGGTTCTTCTAGATAGGTTTTTGGAGAGTACTTCCATTCTAGTTGGACTAATATGACTTTGCTCATGGATTTGTTTTAACTAATTGTGTTTATCGGACAGCTTATGAGACATATTCTATGATGGCACAAAGTGGGTATGGGACATTCCCTTTCTTATTCATAGTGTTACCTGCACTGTACTCTCGTCTGCCTTATTTATCAATACTACAAATTAAGTAGTTCTTTTGAGCAATCCGAGTAATCAGTTAGAATGCCGCCTTCTGTTGTAAACATGCATGATTTGAAAGTTTGCTATGGCACGCCGTTCCCGTCGACATAAAGAAGCCCCTGCGGAAATATCTGCACCAGTCATCGTAGAGTCTCTTGACCAAGAGGGACGCGGGGTTGCGCATGTGGATGGTAAGGCGATTTTTATTGATGGTGCGTTGCCAACGGAAAAGGTGACGTATCAAATTACCCGCAGCAAAGATAAGTATGCATTTGCCAATGTTGTTGAGGTGATTAGCCAATCTAACTTACGCGTCAACCCAAAGTGCCCACATTTTGGTATCTGCGGTGGTTGTAAGTTACAGCATTTAGATTTTGTCGGGCAGGTGGCGGCTAAGCAACGCTTGCTAGAAAATGATATTAAGCATATTGGTAAGGCTAAACCTGAAAATATGTTGCCACCATTGATTGGCCCAACATGGGGCTATCGCTATAAAGCCAGACTGAGTGTGAAGTACGTGGATAAAAAAGACCGTGTGCTAGTGGGCTTTAATGAAAAGGGCACGCGCTATGTATCGGTAATGGATAGCTGTGAAGTGTTAGTGCCAGAAGTGTCTGCTTTAATTGCGCCACTGCAAACGATGATTAAGCAGCTGAGTATTCGCGATAAAATTCCACAGTTAGAGGTGGCGGTAGGGGAGCCAGATAAGTGGCATAACGCGGATAACACAGTCAAAAACATTGTGATGATTTTCCGTATTATGGATGCGCTATCTGCTGTAGATGAGGCAATTTTAAAAACCTTTGCCGATGCGCATCAGATTACCATTTGGACGCAAACCAAAGGCCCCGATACGATTAAACCGTTCTACCCACTCCATGCGCCGCAGTTGCAATATTCATTGCCTGAATTTGATTTGAAGTACCCTTTTAAGCCAAATGAGTTTACGCAGGTGAATCCACAAATTAACCAAGTGATGATTCGCCGTGCCATGCAGTTGTTACAGCCTAAACAAGGTGAGCGTATTGCGGATTTCTTTTGCGGCATTGGTAACTTTACGTTACCAATCGCGCGAAGCGGTGCAAAGGTGCTGGGTTATGAGGGGCTAGCTAATCTAGTGGCGCGTGCGGTAGAAAGTGCCACACTGAATGGTCTGGTAGCGAATACATCGTTTGATGTATCCGATTTATTCCAGATGACCAGTGATTCGCTCACCGATTTAGGCCATTTTGATAAATGGTTAATCGACCCACCGCGCGACGGCGCTTTTGCCTTAGTGAAGGCGATTAACCAGGATAATGCACCTGAGGCAATAGTTTATGTTTCTTGTAATCCAGCAACGCTGGCGCGCGATATTGATGTGTTAGTGAATGATAAGGGTTACAAGCTTAGTGCCGCAGGGGTGATTAATATGTTTCCTCATACGGCACATGTTGAGTCTATAGCCTTGTTGAAAAGAAATTAGCGTTCTTTTTCTTGCTGTCTATGCTATACGCTGTAGTGCCGCCAACTGCTAACAAGAGTAATCCACCGGCCATTGCAATGTTTTTCAAGAATAAGACCATCTGCATTTTGTCACCAAAGTTGCTGTGAAAAATCACAGCTGCGGCAATTGAGAACAGGGCTAGCGCAAAGGCAACAAGGGCTGTTTTGTAGCCAACAATTAGTGCAATACCACCAAGTATTTCTAATGCGACAACAGGCCATAGCAGCATGCCATTTACGCCCATGGATTCCATGTAGCTACTGGTTCCCGCTGGGTCAATAATCTTACCAATACCCGCCAATATAAAAATCAATGCGAGCATGATGCGACCAAGTAGCTGAATAATGCCGACCATAGGGCCTCCTTTAAAATAATTCATTATCTAGAATATGCATCATACGCAAAATATCGCTATTTGCAATTATTTAAGCCGTTTAATCTGTTATTCAGCGCATGCTACAGCAATGTAAATTTAGTCTAATTTAAGGAATATCAAGTACACTTACGGCTGTGAAAATAAGTTTATTCATTTTAATTGTTGGCCTGTTTTTTTTAAGCGCCTGCGAGCAATCAGGGCCTAATCATTCGATTCATTTTGCTATTGCACAAGCGCCACTTAATCTAGACCCGCGCTATGCGACCGATGCTGCCTCTGAGCGAGTGAATCGCTTGCTTTATCAGCGTTTGGTAGAATTTGATGCGCACTCTAAACCAATACCCAGTTTAGCTAATTGGAAGGTGTTAAGCCCTACCCATTATCAGTTTGTGCTGAGAAAAGACATTCAGCCTTTTCATCATCATGTTGTATTAACGGCAGAGGATGTAAAAGCCACTTATGATAGTTTAATTGAATTGACTGATTCTCCACATGCGGCCGAGTATGCCAATATCAAACAGATGACTGTGCTGAATGCTTATACGCTTGATGTGCAGCTAAAAGTAGCAGATACGCATTTTCCAGAAAAAATGATTATCGGTATTTTGCCAGTAGAACATATTGCAAAAGCACATGATTTTGCGCATCACCCAATTGGCAACGGTTCATTTGCTTTTGAAAACTGGGATAGGGCGCTAACACTCAAACGTGTGAGTGATGGACAGCTAGTGACTTTTACTGAAGTCAAAGATCCGACAGTACGGGTACTAAAATTATTGAGGGGTGAGACTGATTTATTGCAAGGCGATCTACCGCCAGAGCTTGTTAAATATTTGCAAACAAAACCTGAGGTGAATGTGGTCTCTACACAAGGCACTAACTTTTCCTATCTGGGTTTAAACATGCAAGACCCAATACTCAGTAAGCTAAAGGTTAGACAAGCCATTGCATATGCCATCGATAGGCAAGCCATTATTAATCAAGTGATGGTGACTAGTTCGCGATTGGCGACTGTTATTTTGCCGCCAGAACATTATGCGGGCAATGCATCACTGAAACCCTATTTATATAACCCCAGTTTGGCCAAGCAGCTTTTGCAAGAGGCGGGGGTTAAGCTACCATTAAAATTAATCTATAAAACTAGCACAGATGCACAACGTGTGCGTTTAGCAACGATTTTACAAGCGCAGATGGCAGCAGCAGGCATTGATTTGGAAATCAGGAGTTTGGATTGGGGCACTTTTTTTGATGAAGTGAAAAAAGGGCAATTCCAGCTTTACGGCTTAACTTGGGTGGGCATTAAAACACCTGAAATTTATACGAAGGTGTTTGGTTCTGGCTATACACCACCTATTGGTTTTAACCGTGGCGGTTATGTCGATGCAGAGCTAGATGAATTGCTACTAAAAGAAGATTGGCCAAACGTCACAGCCAGAATTGATGCGCAATTGCCTTATATTGCCTTGTGGTATGAAGGGCAAATAGCGTCGATGCGTAAAAATATAACAGGTTATTCCCCTGCGGCGGATGGAAATTGGGATAATTTAGCAACCATTCAAAGAACCGCTACAATAAGCAACTATGCACACTAAAGCGATGCAAATTCATATTTCGATTACTCATCAAACCTTAACTGTATTGGATGCAGATGGCGAGCTGCACGCCCAGTTTCCTGTTTCTACTGCTGCTAATGGTGTTGGATGTGAAAAAGATAGTGGCTGTACGCCACTAGGTGCACATATCATTCGCGCTAAGATTGGCGATGGTGCACCAGTCAATGCTGTCTTTGTTGGCCGCCGCCAAACAGGTGAGATATGTACACCGGAACTCATGGCAACATTTCCTGGCCGTGACT